>NZ_JBEXNM010000014.1:65255-160410 GCF_040611095.1 Streptomyces sp. NPDC003077
GTAGAGCGCCCTCTTTCCAAGAGGGAGGCGCAGTGTGCGATTCCTGTCACCCGCTCTGATCCACTCCACCGGTCCACGGACCGGCCGGAGAGGAGACATGCGGGTGTAGCTCAGTAGTAGAGCGCCCTCTTTCCAAGAGGGAGGCGCAGTGTGCGATTCCTGTCACCCGCTCTGATCCACTCCACCGGTCCACGGACCGGCCGGAGAGGAGTCACGCGGGTGTAGCTCAGTAGTAGAGCGCCCCCTTTCCAAGGGGGAGGCGCAGTGTGCGATCCCTGTCACCCGCTCCGACTGCTCGACCAGTCCTCTGGATCAGGTAGAGTGGTTTCCGCGCCACCCGGTGAAAGCCGAGTGGATGCGATGCGGACGTAGCTCAGTTGGTAGAGCGCAACCTTGCCAAGGTTGAGGTCGCGAGTTCGAGCCTCGTCGTCCGCTCAGGGAAAAGAACCCCGGTCCTCGTGACCGGGGTTCTTTTGTGTATGGCGGTGTTCGCGGGTGCACACGGCGCGATTTCCGGCCGCACGGGCCGGTTTTCAGGGAAAGGGACCGGCCACGGGTTTCCGGCCGCGCGGCCGGATGCCTTCCGGCCGACTTCCCGCCGGGTGTGACCGGCGCCGCATCCTGACATTTGTCATCTGGGGTGATGACAAGCCGCACTCCCCCGGCCGCCCGCCGCGCGAAAGCCTGGAGACATGACGTACGGGGATTCCGGCGAGCGTGTGATAGAGGTCACGGGACTGCGCAGGCGCTATGGGGCGCCGGGCGGGAAACCGGGCCGGGCACCGCGCCGAGACGCAAGGGGCGCGAAAGACCACGCGTCCGAAAGGAACGGCAAGGTATTCGAGGCGGTGCGCGGCATCGACTTCTCCGTCGCACGGGGGGAGTTGTTCGCCCTGCTGGGCACGAACGGTGCGGGCAAGACCTCCACCGTCGAGCTCCTGGAGGGGCTGGCCGCGCCGACCGACGGCCGGGTGCGGGTGCTGGGCCACGACCCGTTCACCGAGCGGGCGAAGGTCCGGCCGAGGGTCGGCGTGATGCTCCAGGAGGGCGGCTTCCCGTCCGAGCTGACGGTGCTGGAGACCGTCCGGATGTGGGCCGGCTGCACGAGCGGCGCGCGGCCCGCCGGGGAGGCACTGGAACTCGTCGGGCTCGGCGGGCGCGGGAACGTGCGGGTCAAGCAGCTCTCCGGCGGTGAGCGGCGGCGGCTGGACCTGGCGCTGGCGCTGCTGGGGCGGCCCGAGGTGCTGTTCCTGGACGAGCCCACGACCGGCCTGGACACCGAGGCCCGGCACCGGACCTGGGAGCTGGTGCGCGAGCTGCGCGCCGGCGGCACGACGGTGCTGATGACCACCCACTACCTGGAAGAGGCCGAGGAGCTGGCGGACCGGCTGGCGATCATGCACCAGGGGCGGATCGCGGCGGAGGGCCGGGTCGCGGACGTGGTGGCCACCCAGCCGTCCCGCATCTCCTTCGAGCTGCCGCCCGGCTTCCTCGTCGGCGACCTGCCGCCGCTGCCCGAGCTGGGCATCACCGGTCACGAGCTGGCGCCGGGCGGGGTGGTGCGGCTGCACACCCAGGAACTGCAGCGGGCCGCGACCGGACTGCTGGTGTGGGCCCAGGACAAGGGAATCGAACTGCGCGGGCTCGATGTCCGTTCGGCGACGCTGGAAGAGGCGTTCCTGCAGATCGCGAAGGGGCTGGAGGGGGACGCGTGAGCGCGGGCACGATGAACGCCGTCACGGGGACGGACACACGGACGACGACGAGTCCGGCGGCGCGGCTCAAGGCCCTGGCACGGGCCGAGCTGACGCTGCTGGGGCGCAGCAAGGCCGCGCTGTTCACCGCCCTGTTCCTGCCGGTGATGCTGACCTTCAGCATGTACGGGGCGCTGAACGACCAGCTCAAGCTCCAGGGCACCGGGCTGTCGATCGGCACGGTGCTGCTGCCCGCCGCGATCGGCATGGCGCTGCTGTTCGCGGTCTACAGCAACCTCGTCGGCGTGTTCGTCACCCGGCGCGAGGAGCTGGTGCTCAAGCGGCTGCGCGTCGGCGAGCCGACGGATGTGGAGATCCTGGCCGGGACGGCGCTGCCCGCCGTGCTCATCGCCCTGGCCCAGACCGTCCTGTACGTCTTCGTCGGCGGGCCGTACTTCAAGGTGGGGATGCCGAAGGCGCCGCACCTGATGGTGGCGGGCCTGCTGATCGGCCTCGTGCTGATGGTGACGCTGGCCGCCGCCTCCGCGGCCGTCACCCGGACCACCGAGGCGGCGCAGCTCACGCCGTTCCCCATGATCATGCTGTCGCTGGTGGCCTCCGGCATGTACGTGCCGATGGAGGTCATGCCGGACGAGGTGGCGCGGGTGCTCGGGCTGCTGCCGCTGTCCCCCGTGATCGCCCTGCTGCGGGACGGCTGGGCCGGTGGCGCGAGCCTCGGGGAGACGCTGAAACACCTGGTCATCGGGTTGGTCTGGATCGGGCTCGGGGTGTTTGCTGTGCGTCGGTGGTTCCGTTGGGAGCCGCGGCGGTAGCGGACGCCGGTGGCGCGTCGCGCCGGGGCCGGGTGCCGGTCCCGGCGCTGCGGCGCGCACGGGCGGCGAGGACGGACAACGGGGAGTACGACGTGATCAACCGTCGGATGCGCAGGTGGCGGGACCGGAGCAGGATCTCCAAGCTGGATACCTTCTCCCGCGCCATGTTCAACGTGCTGCCGTGGCCGCTGCTGCTGGGCTGGGTGCTCCTCCCGATGGGCAGCGACCTGGTCCGCGAGCCCCTGCCGCTGACCCTGGGCGCGGCGCTCCTGGTGTGCGCGGCGGCGCAGGCCGTCGTCGGCATCGTCGCCACGCAGCGGGCGCTCGACCAGTACCTCGGCAAGGGCCGGGCGACGCGGCGCCAGCTCGTCTCCCTGGTCGTCCTGTCCGCCGCCTGCCTGGCGCTCGACATCACGCTGGTGGGGACGCACGGGCTGAAGCCGGCGTCGTTCTCCGTCTCGCTGGCGTACCTCGTCGCCATGCTGGGCGGCCCCTTCTGCCTCCTGATGCCGATGCGGTGGTTCGCCGCGGCGGTCGCCGGGCTGGCGGGGCTCCTGGCCGGGGCCTTCGCGGCCGTCGGGGCCATCGGCGGAGTGGTGGCCAGCACCCTCATCGTCGTGCCGGGGGCCGGCTGCTTCATCGGCTTCATCATGCGCACCTCCGCCTGGTCGCTGTCCCTGACCTGGGAGCTGGAGGACGCCCGCGAGGTGCAGGCCCGGCTGGCGGTCGCCGAGGAGCGGCTGCGCTTCGGCCGGGACATGCACGACGTCCTCGGCCGGAACTTGGCCGTCATCGCCCTCAAGAGCGAACTGGCGGTGCGGCTCGCCCGGCGCGGCCGGCCGGAGGCGGTCGAGCAGATGGTGGAGGTCCAGCGGATCGCGCAGGAGTCCCAGCGCGAGGTGCGCGACGTGGTGCGCGGCTACCGCAAGGCCGACCTCCAGGTGGAACTGGCCGGTGCCCGCTCCGTCCTGCGGGCGGCCGGCATCGACTGCCGCATCGAGGGCGACGGCGGCACGGGGCTGCCGGACGCCGTCCAGTCGGCCCTGGGCTGGGTCGTCCGGGAGGGCACCACGAACGTACTGCGGCACGCCCCCGACGCCCGGACCTGCGCGATACGGACCCGGGTCCAGCCGGACCGGGTGGCGCTGGAGATGGAGAACGACGGCGTGACGGAGCCCTCCGATCCGGACGGCCGCCCGGCGGCCGGGACCGGCGCGGGCAGCGGCCTCAAGGGCCTGCGCGAACGGCTGACGCCGCTGGGCGGGACGCTGCAGTCGGAACGGCGGCCGGGCGGCGGCTACCGGCTGGCGGTCCGCCTGCCGGTGCGGGACGCGGTGGACGAGAACGGGGCGGGGGCCGGGGCGGACGGCCCGGCGGCGGTCGCGGAGGCGGTCGCGGAGGCCGGGACGCCATCGTCCGCCGACTCGGGGCGCGGACGCGAGATCGGCCGTACGGCTGGAAAGGATGGTGCGGCGTGAACGGATCGGGAGGCTCTTACGAACCGGGAGGGTCGTACGGACGACCCGGAGGCTCGTACGGAGAGGCCATCGGCGGGAACGGGCCCCAGGGTGCGTACGGCGGCCCTGACGAGATGCGGGCGACCGGCGGGGACGAGGGTGCCGCCTCCGGGCCCATCCGCGTCCTGCTCGCCGACGACGAGCACCTCATCCGGGGCGCGCTGGCCGCCCTGCTGTCGCTGGAGGACGACCTGCGGGTGGTGGCCGAGGCCGCGACCGGGCCCGAGGCGCTGGCGATGGCCCGGGCGCACCGGCCGGACGTCGCCGTCCTGGATCTCCAGATGCCGGGCGCGGACGGTGTGGCGGTGGCCACATCCCTGCGCGCCGAACTGCCGGAGTGCCGCACCATGATCGTCACCAGTCACGGGCGCCCCGGGCACCTCAAGCGGGCGCTGGAGGCGGGGGTGCGCGGCTTCGTACCGAAGACCGTTTCGGCGCAGCGGCTGGCCGAGATCATCCGCGCGGTGCGCGCCGGGAACCGTTACGTCGACCCGGAGTTGGCGGCCGACGCGATCAGCGCGGGCGACTCCCCGCTGACCGCCCGGGAGGCCGAGGTGCTGGAGCTGGCGGAGGACGGGGCGCCGATCTCGGAGATCGCCGAGCGCGCGTGCCTGTCCCCCGGAACGGTCCGCAACTACCTCTCCTCGGCCGCCGCGAAACTCTCGGCGGAGAACCGTCACGCCGCCGCGCGCATCGCACGCGCCCAAGGTTGGCTATAGTGGTGTCCGCACCGCGCAGAACAGCGCGGGGCAGGCGGACGTAGCTCAGTTGGTAGAGCGCAACCTTGCCAAGGTTGAGGTCGCGAGTTCGAGCCTCGTCGTCCGCTCAGCGAGAGAAGGGCCCCGGTCGATGACCGGGGCCCTTCTTCGTGCGTCCCGTGGGGCGGGCTCCGCCGGGCGCCTCAGGGAGGAGCCCGGCGGAAGCGGCCTCAGGACCAGGTCAGCCCCGTGAGGCGCTCGTACGCCTCGACGTACTTGGCGCGGGTGCGCTCCACGGCCTCCCGCGGCAGCGGGGGCGGCGGCTGCTCGCTCGCGCGGTCCCAGCCGGATTCCCGGGAGGTGAGCCAGTCCCGGACGTACTGCTTGTCGAAGGACGGCTGGGGGCGGCCCGGCTCCCACTCCTCGGCGGGCCAGAAGCGCGAGGAGTCGGGCGTGAGGACCTCGTCGGCGAGGGTGAGCCGGTCGCCGTCGAAGCCGAACTCGAACTTGGTGTCCGCCAGGATGATGCCGCGCTCGCGGGCGGTGGTGCGTGCCCGGGAGTAGATCGCCAGGGTGGCCTGGCGGAGCTGGGCGGCGACCTCCGCGCCGACCTGGCGGGCCACCTCTTCGTACGCGACGTTCTCGTCGTGCTCGCCGACGGCGGCCTTGGTGGCGGGGGTGAAGATCGGCGCGGGGAGTTCGGAGCCGTCCACCAGGCCCTCGGGCAGCGCCAGCCCGCAGACCGTGCGCGTCTGCTCGTACTCGGCCAGCCCGGAGCCGGTGAGGTAGCCGCGGGCCACGCACTCGACGGGGACCATGGTCAGCGGAGTGCAGACGAGCGTGCGGCCGGCCCAGTCGGCGGGGGCGCCGGCCGGGACCTCGGTGGACCGGACGTGGTTCGGCACCAGGTCGGCGAGCTGGTCGAACCACCAAAGGGAGAGCTGGGTGAGGATCCGCCCCTTGTCGGGGATCTCGGTGGGGAGCACCCAGTCGTACGCGGACATGCGGTCGCTGGCGACCATGACCAGGTCACCGTCGGCGTTCTGGTACAGGTCCCGCACCTTGCCGGTGTGGAGGTGGGTCAGCCCCGGCACCTCCACGGGCTCGGGCTTTTCTACGAAACCGGACACGCTGCCTCCGCGTAGGTTGATCCAGGAATCGGCTCCGATTCTTCCGCATGGGGCCGGGAATGGCGCCGCAGGGTCCCCCAAGGGCCCAATGGGCGGGCGCTTCCCGGGGCCGGGGCGGGGACGTGCCCGGGAGCGGGGGCCGGTCCTCGTCCCCCGGTTCGTCCGGACGATGACGGGCCCACGGACCCCCGGGCCGGGCCCACGGCCTCCCCGGGCCGGGCCTGCGGAGGCCCGGCCCCCATCCCTCAGTCCCGCTTGCAGATGCGGTCCAGCAGGTTGGCCGTGGCCCGCTGAATCCGTTCGTCGACGTGGCCGGGCCGGTCCAGCGCCGGCGACCAGGCGAACGTCCCGGAGGCGAAGACCAGCGCCCCACTGGGCGCGCGGTACAGCGAGGTCTCCTGGTGCCTGCGGGCGCCCTCGGCGTCGTGGTACGGGGAGTGCGCGAGCAGGATGCGGCCGGTGTGCTCGGGCAGGCAGGTGCGCGGGAAGTACCGATCCGCCTCGCCCGCCACCAGGCCGGGGAGTTCGTCCCCCTCCCCCGCGCCGGTCGCCTCCCACAGCCAGTGGTCGCCGTTGCGGACGACCAGCGGCGCGGGCTCGGGCACCTGGCCCGCGTACTGGATGCCCAGCAGCCGCTGCTCGGGCTCGCCCGCGTCCCGCCACAGGGCGGAGCGGCCCGGCCCCTGGCGCTTGCGGCAGCTCAGCAGGGACTCCGCACCCGAGGGGGACCGGGAGAGCTCGACCTGCCAGTACATGGTGTTGGCCGAGAGGAAGACCAGCGACGTGCCCAGGTCCCGGGCGCGCTCGACGGTACGGCGCATGGGCACCGACCAGTACTCGTCGTGCCCGGGGAAGACCAGGCCCTTGTAGCGCGTCGGGTCGACGCGGCCGGCGTGCAGGTCGCGGGCGTCGGCGTACGCGAGGTCGTAGCCGTAGCGCTCCGCCCAGCGGATGAAGTCGTACGCGTGCCCGACGTGCAGCGGCAGACCGGCGCCCGCGTACGGGCGGTCGAAGCAGACGGTCGTGGCGGCGTCCCCCTCCCCGAGCAGGGCGCCCTTCTCGTCCCAGGCGTGGTAGAGGCTGGCGCCGGTGCTCCCGTCCTCCGGGTAGAGGTTGTAGGCCTGCCAGGTGATGTCCGGGAGGAGGAGCAGCAGGTCGGCGCTGTGGGCGTTGCGGACGGTGAAGGGGATGTGGCTTCGGTACCCGTCGGCGGTGGTCAGCACGGCCACGTACGCGCCGAGGTTCCAGTAGTCGGGCACCTGGAGGCGCCAGGACTGCCACCAGTGGTGGCAGGAGACCGTGCGGTCGGCGATGAGCGGCGGCGGCTGGACGATGCCGGACTGCCGGGGGCTCGTGGTGATCTTCGAGGCGCCCACGCCGCCGTAATGGCCGATCCGGTAGATGTCGATGCTGAACGGCTGCGGCGGATCGACGGAGACGTGGAAGTCGATGGCCTCACCCGGAGTGACCGCCCCGGTGCTCGCGAATCCCTTGATCTGGCCGCGCACGTCGTCCGCCGTCCGGGGCCCCGCGCCGGAGCGGGGCGGCGGCACCCGCCGGCCGCCGGCCGCGTGCGCGGGACCGACGTACCAGGGGACGACCTGGCCGGAGTCGAAGTAGTTCTCACTGCCGCGCAGCCAGGGCAGTGGACCCTGCCCGAACGGGTCCGAGACCGCGTGTGCCAGGGCGCCGGACTCCCAGCGCCGGATCTGCTTCGTCCCCACCTCTCACTCCCCTCCCAAGCCCCCGCCGACCGGTCCGGCCGCCGTTTTCCGTCCGTATCCGTCTTCAGTTGAACAACCACGGCCGAACCCAGCACATCACACTACGCGCTCTTTCCGTCACCCTTCGTTGTGAATTGGCGGGCGTGCGTTCGCCTTTGAGGAACTGGAGGGGAGCGTTCAGCCGGGGGATGCGGATGAGACGTGCTCGTGAGCGGCACTGAGTGCCGTACACGCGGGTCACGTGCGACGCCTCACGCCCTGCGGGCTTTCCGGCGCACGCCCTGCGGCGCGCGCCCCCGGCGCGTCAAACGAGCCGGATCGGTTTGTCGGGACGTACCCCGGTCTTGCCCAGCCAGTCGCGCAGCGGCCCGGCGTCGCCGTCGTCGACGAGGCTGAGCACCGGCGACCCGAGGTCGGCACCGCGTTCACCGCCGACGAGCAGCACGGGGCCGTCGAGCCAGTCCAGCCCCGGGGCCGCGCCCGCGGTGTCCACGGCGGCGCAGCAGACCACGGCGGTGACGTGGTCGGAGAGCAGTTCCCGGTCCGAACGGGGCGGCTGGAGCGGGAACAGCGGCAGGCCGGCGTCGGCCAGCCCGTCACCCCACGTGACGCCGGAACCGGCGCCCTGGGTGTCCGGAGCGCGCGCCGCCTTGCGCGCCGCGTCCTCTTGCTCCTCGCGCGCCACCTGGGCGCCGAGGCGGGCCGCTATGGCGTCGGCGGCACGGGCGTCCCTGGTCAGCCGCTCGATGACGCGGGCGAGGGTGGGGGCGGCGTCCGCCCGGGGGCCGTGGTCCGGCCGGGGACCGTGGTCCGGCCGGGGACCGTGGTCCGGCCGCGTGGCGGTGGCGGTCCGGGGGGCGGAGTCGGTATGGGAGGTGGCGTCCGTGGGTCCGTCGTCCGTGCGCCCGACGTCCACCGTGGCGGGTGCGGAGTCCGTGGCCGGGTCGGTCCGCAAACCGGGCTTCGCGTACGCGTGGGACGGCGGCCGGGTCACCGGATCCTCGTTCGCTTCCGCGGGTGCGGACGGTGAGCCGTCCGTACGGCCGGTGGTCCCGGCGTCCGGTGCCGGTCCGTCGCCGGACGGGGCGGCGGACGGCGGCAGCTCGTCCAGGACGCGATGCAGGCGGGCCGCCTCCAGCCGCCACTTGCGGTCGACCACCTCGTCCGGATACTGGTGCCAGCCCACCGGCGCCCAGTCGGGCCCGGGCTCGGCCGGGCCGCCGTGGAAGAGGCGGGCGGCGAGCAGGGACGCGGCGCGGTCTATGGCGCCCGGCTCCTCCAGGAGGTCGCAGGCGGGCCGCTCGCCCAGCCGCGAGGTGAACCCCTCCGCGAGGCGGTCCCGGCGGGAGAGCTCCGTGAGCGCCGAGACGACCCCGGCGTCCAGCCGGGACGGCCAGCGGCCCATGCGCCAGGCGGGCAGCGCGACCCTGGTCAGGAGGCGGTCCCAGCCCGCGTACGCCAGGCCGACCTGCTCCTGGGCGACGATCCGCAGGCCGTAGTCCACCATCTGGGAACGCTCGGACGCCGCCGCCGCCACGCCCCGCTCCATCTCCGCGGCGTGGTCGCGGCAGGCGCGCAGCAGCAGCCGCGCCGTCCAGCCGACGAAAGCCGCCGCGGGGCGGCGCAGCGGGCCACCGGCCCGCGCGCACACCGCCACCGCGGCGTCCAGCCCGCGGACGAAGCGGCGGGCGGCTGCTATGTCCGGGTTCGCGGACGGGCCGGTGCCGGCGACCACCGGGGCCAGCAGCGCGCGCAGCTCCGTCACCCGCATCCACCACAGGAACGGCGACCCGATGACCAGTACCGGCGCCCGCGGCACCCGGCCCCGGCCGAGCGGGCGCTCCCGTCCCCCGGCCGGGCCGGTGCCGTGGCGGGGGCCGTGCGCGCGGTGCGTACGGTCCTCCAGCCAGCTGTCGCAGTCGGGGGTCAGCGCTATCGCGGACGGGGCGGGCACCTCCAGCCGCTCGGCGAGGTCCCTCACCAGGCGGTACAGGTCGGGCGCCGACTCCTCGGCTATCGGGACGGACGGGCTCAGCGCGGGCCGGGCCCGCGCGACGACGACGGCCACCAGCGCCGCCAGCAGCAGGACGAGCACGGCGACGCCGGTCACCGTCCAGCGGGCCACCGCCCATCCGCCCGTCCAGGCCGGATCGCCCAGGCGCCCGGTGGCGCCGCCGACCAGCAGCACCACGGCCACGGCCGCGGGCAGCAGGGCGACCCCCAGCGCGGCGCTGCGGATCCTGAGCACCGCGAGCGCTTGGGCGCGCGCCGCCTGGGCGCCTGCTTCCGGACCAGCCACCAGCCTGTACACCCCCTGCTGCCCTTGCGACGGGGCCGAGAGAACGCGGACGGAAGAACCGGGCAACCCCGCCGAAGGACGCGAACGCCGACCGGCGCGTTGCTCACCTCTGCACCACTCTGGCACCGGCCACTGACATCGCAATGCCGGTGAGCCACTTGCCACACGTGCCGGGAGGGCGGTGCCGTGGGTCGGCACCGGCGCCACAGGACGCTTGCGGCGAACCCTAGTTGGGGGGCCTGGTTCCGTCAGCCGGATAGCGGCGCGGTCACTCGATGGAATGGCTTTGGGCAAAGCCGGGAACCGGGCGGGATTCTGTGCTTCGGAGCGCGGCCCTCCAGGGTCTCCGCTTCTGCGCGGGGGGGGGGCGCTGCTGCCGCGCTGGCTTTCCGCTTACGTGCCGGGGCCGCTACTGCCGCGCGGGCAATCCGCTTCCGCGCCGGGATCGCTGCTTCCGCGCGTGCTACCCGCTTCCGCGCGGGCCCGGGGGCCGGGCGGCTCCGCGCCCCTGCTCCCGCCCGCCCGCACGGACGAGGGGGCAGGAACCCTCGCGGCTCCCCGCCCCCTCCCGACGGCCCCCGTTCGGCGGCCTCCGCCCGTTCGTCCTACTCCCGCTACTCCCGCCCGGCGTCCTCCGCCGCCCGCGCCGCGATGTCCGTCCGGTGGTGCGAACCGTCCAGCCGGACGCGTCCCACCGCCCGGTAGGCGCGCTCGCGGGCCGCGGCCAGGTCCGGGCCGGTGGCCGTCACGGACAGCACCCGGCCGCCGGCGCTGACCACCGCGCCGGAGGCGTCCCGCTTGGTGCCGGCGTGCAGGACGTACGCGTGCGGCGCGTCCTGCTCGGCGACCTCGGCCAGGCCCTCGATGGGGTCGCCGGTGCGCGGCGTGCCCGGGTAGTTGTGCGCGGCGACGACGACGGTGACGGCCGCGTCCTCGCTCCAGCGCAGCGGCGGCAGGGCGGCCAGCGTGCCGGTCGCGGCGGCGTGCAGCAGCCCGGACAGCGGCGTCTTGAGGCGGGCCAGCACGACCTGCGTCTCGGGGTCGCCGAAGCGGGCGTTGAACTCGATGACCCGCACGCCGCGCGAGGTGATCGCCAGCCCCGCGTACAGCAGGCCGGAGAACGGTGTGCCGCGGCGGCGCAGTTCGTCCACGGTGGGCCGCAGCACCGTCTCCAGCACCTCGTCGACGAGCTTGGGGTCGGCCCACGGGAGCGGGCTGTAGGCGCCCATGCCGCCGGTGTTCGGGCCCGCGTCGGCGTCGTGGGCGCGCTTGAAGTCCTGCGCGGGGCGCAGCGGGACGACGGTCTCGCCGTCGGTCACGGCGAAGAGAGAGACCTCCGGCCCGTCCAGGAACTCCTCGATGACCACGCGGTCGCAGGCCAGCGCGTGCGCCCGGGCGACCTCGACGTCCTCGGTGACGACGACGCCCTTGCCGGCCGCCAGCCCGTCGTCCTTGACGACGTACGGGGCCCCGAAGGCGTCCAGCGCCTCGTCGATCTCGGCGGGCGTGGTGCAGACATACGAACGTGCGGTGGGGACCCCGGCGGCGGCCATGACGTCCTTCGCGAACGCCTTGGACCCCTCCAATCGGGCGGCTTCGGCGGATGGGCCGAATGCCGCGATGCCGCGCGCCCGGACGGCGTCCGCCACTCCGGCGACCAGCGGCGCCTCCGGGCCGACCACGACCAGGTCCGCCTGGAGGCCGGCGGCCAGGTCGGCGACGGCCGCGCCGTCGAGCGCGTCGACCTGGTGGAGGGTGGCCACCTCGGAGATGCCGGCGTTGCCGGGGGCGCAGTGCAGCGCGGTGACGTCGGGGTCGAGGGACAGGGAGCGGCACAGGGCGTGTTCGCGGGCGCCGCCGCCGATGACGAGGACCTTCACACGCGGCAGCCTAGTCGTCGCCCCTCTGGGGCCCGCGCGGCGCCCCTCCGGCCTGGTGGTGGCCCTTTCGCCCGATGAAGCCGATTCGGCGGCGGGCGAACGGCGGTTTGTTGCCGACCGCCCTCTTTCGAGTGAGAGGAGGGATGGGCTTATACCGGATGTCCGGCCACTTCCGGGCGGAAATCCAGCGATCATTGGGATAGGGCCCACCGTTCGGCGGTAGGAAGGTGGGGCGCGCAACGGCCGTCCCGTACGTCCCGCGCGTACCGCTGGTATCCGCATGAGGGAGCGCACGGGTGAGTCAGCCGGACATGCAGCCCGAGGGGCCTCCTAGGGAGGACGGCGGGCCGGAACGTGACCGCGCCCGCCACGATCTACCGGGCCGGACGTTCCCGCTCGGCGACTGGGCCGAGCCGGCCGACCGCCTCGATGAGGTGTACCGCTGGGTCGAGGCGGGCGCGCTGCGCGCCATCGACTGGTATCTGCGCGACCGCGTCGCCAAACGCCGCGCCGCGCGGGCGCTGCGGATCGGGGCCGCGGCCGGGGTCGCGGTCGGCGCCCTGCTGCCGCTGTTCGCCCTGACGGGCGTGCTGCCGAGCGGCGCGACCTGGGGTTATCTGGCGCTGCTGGCCGCCGCGGTCTGCGTCGGCAGCGACCGGTTCTTCGGCGTCACCGCCGGTTGGATGCGTGACGTGGCGACCGCGCAGGCGCTTCAACAGCGTCTGGAGACGTTGCAGTTCGACTGGGCGTCGGAGAGCGTGCGCGAGGTCCTGGGCCCGACGGAGGGCACGGCGAGCGAGGCGGCCGAGCGCTGCCTGGGCGTGCTGCGCCGCTTCAACGAGGACGTGGCGGAGCTCGTACGGAACGAGACCGCCGACTGGATGGCGCAGTTTCGCACCGGCACCGCGCCCGTGCCACCGCCGCCCCCGGCGCCGCCGGCCCCACGCTCGGAGAACGCCGGGCCGCCCGGCCGGATCGTGCTGCCACCGGGGACGCGTCCCAACATGCCGCGCCAGCGGCCCCCGGAGCCGCCGCGCTGAGGGGCGACTTTCGGCCAACTCTTGGCGTAGGCAGCGGTTTACGTGGGAGGGCCGCAGTACAGGAGGGCCGGTTCCCGACACGAGCGGGAACCGGCCCTCCTGGCGAGATGGCCCCCGCGCGGGGCCGCACCGCCTCGACTGAATCAGCTGAAGACGATCATCGATCCCTGGCCCAGGCTGCGGGTCGCCGCCGCGTGCAGCCCCAGCCACACGTGCCGCTCCCGGGCGAACGGGCCGTCCTCCATGGGCAGCACGGTCGCGGGCTCCTCCAAGGAGGTGGGGTGGGGCGGCGGCGCGGGCGCGGCGGGGGGACGGGCCGGATCGATGCCGATGGCCGGGCCGACGACCTCCAGTTCCCGCAGGAGCCCGTGCGCTGAGCCCAAGGGGCCGCCGCGTTCGAGCAGTTCGGAGGTGCTGAGCGGGTGCGGGAAGTCCACCGGGACGTACGCGCCCGCGTGGTCGTAGTGCCAGACCAGGTGCGACTGCTGGGCGGTGGCCTCGAACATCTCCAGCAGCTGCTCGTAGTCGCCGCCCAGTTCGTCGACGGGCGTCACGGCCAGGCCGCACAGGTGCAGCAGGTAGGCCCGGCGCAGGAAGTGCAGGGCGTCGTAGTCGAACCCCGCGACCGGCGCGACGTCCCCGGACAGGCCGGGCATGTAGCTGAAGACCGGGACGGGGGGCAGCCCCGCGCCCGTGAGCGCCTCGTCGTAGGCGGCGATCTCTTCGGAGAAGGGGTTGTCGGGGCTGTGGCACAGCACGTCGACGAGGGGGACCAGCCACAGGTCACAGGCCACGGGTGCTCGCTTCCGTTCGGGTGGGGTGTCGGCTCGGTGTGTGGTCGTGCGTACGGCGCGAGGGGGCGGCCGGTGGTCGGGCCAGCGTAATGCGGGAGGGCCCGGGACGGATCCCCTCGGGAGCGCGCGAAACGGCGGCCGGCGGGCCGCGCGCCGGGCGGATACCCGGGACGGGGGCGGGAACACGGGACCCGAGTGCGGCCCGGCACGAAAGCGGAACCGCGCCCCGGCACGCGATCGGTCCGGACAGCGGCCCCGCGCGGGCCGGACCACGGCCCCGCGCGGACGGACCCCGGCCCCGCGCATCCACCGATCAGGCCGCTCCCCCGACCAGCGCGAGGGAGTGCTCGTTGTGCTCGCGGATCAGTTCCTGGGCCGCGCACAGGTCGCTGCGGACCAGCGCGTCGGCCAGCGCCCCGTGCCCGGCCCACAGCCGCCCCCGCAGGTCGGTGTGGCGCCGCAGCAGCGGTACGGCGAAGACCCAGGTCTGGACGCGGACGCGGTCCAGGAAGTCGGTGATGTACGGGTTGCGGACGATGCCGCTCACCTCGCGCCAGAACCGCAGGTCGTAGCCGATGAGGACGTCCAGTTCCCCGGCCCGGGCCGCGCGCTCGGCCTCCTCGCCGCGGCGCCGGACGGAGACCAGCACCTCCGGGGCCGTCGACCGCAGCGCCTCCTCGGCGCCGGAGCGGAAGATGCCCTCGACGATCAGCGTGCGGGCACCGACCATGGCCCGGAAGTCCGCCGCCGTGTAGGCGTGCACGCTGAAACCCCGGTGCTGTTCGACGTCCAGCAGTCCTTGGGCGCACAGGTCGAGCAGCGCCTCGCGGACAGGGGTCGCCGAGACCCCGTACTGGTCGGCGATCTCCTTGACCGTGAACTGGTGGCCCGCCGGGAGCCGCCCCGCCAGCACCTCGTCGCGCAGCGCGTCGGCGATCTGCTGACGCAAGGTGCTGCGCTGTATGACTCCGCTGACTCCGCCGGCGGGCATCGTGTCGGTCTCCTTCAACACTCCGGTGACCGCGTGGCAGAGGAGCGGCCGTCGCCCTCACGATAGGCGAGCGCCTACCCACGCCACACGGCGCGCACACGAAGGGGACATACAGGATGAAACGGGTGGATGCGGGGGCCTGAGACCGTGCCTCACGCCCCTTTTCACGCCCGCGCGTCCCTTCGCGCCCGTATGTATACCCGCTTCCGGGCACGCGCCGTATGCGCCGGAGCGCCCAGGAAGCGGTGGAGTCCGTACTCATGAATGCGCCCGGGCCGTACTCAGGGACGTGTTCGGCCCGTACTCAGAGCACGCTCGGGCGCGTACTCAGAGAACCGGCGCGGACGACCCCGGCCAACCGGCCCCGACTCGCCCCTCATCCGGCGCACCCCTCACCCCGTGTGCGCGTCCGCCACCGTCAGCGCCTCGTCGAGGACGGCCAGCCCCTCCTTGACCTCCTCCTCCGTCACGGTGCAGGGCGGGACGACGTGCGTGCGGTTCATGTTCACGAAGGGCCACAGGCCGCCGCGCTTGCAGGCCGCCGCGAACTCCGCCATCGGCGCGTTGTCGGCGCCCGACGCGTTGTACGGGACCAGCGGCTCGCGCGTCTCCTTGTCCTTCACCAGCTCCAGCGCCCAGAAGACGCCCATGCCGCGCACCTCGCCCACGCTCGGGTGGCGTTCGGCGATCTCCCGCAGCCCCGGCCCGATGACCTTCTCGCCGATCTCGGCGGCGTTCTCCACGATCCGCTCCTCGGCCATCGCGTTGATGGTGGCGACGGCCGAGGCGCAGGCCAGCGGGTGTCCGGAGTAGGTCAGGCCGCCCGGGTAGGGCCGCTGCTCGAAGGTCGCGGCGATCTCGGCGGAGATGGCGACGCCGCCCAGCGGGACGTAGCCGGAGTTGACGCCCTTGGCGAAGGTGAGGAGGTCGGGCGTGACGTCGAAGTGGTCGGCGGCGAACCAGCGGCCCGTCCGCCCGAACCCGGCCATCACCTCGTCCAGGATGAAGACGATGCCGTACCGGTCGCAGATCTCGCGGACGCCCGCCAGATAGCCGGGCGGCGGCACCAGGATGCCCGCCGTGCCGACGACGGTCTCCAGGATGACGGCGGCGATGGAGTGCGGCCCCTCGAAGGCGATGGTGTCCTCAAGGTGTCGCAGCGCCCGGGTGCACTCTTCCTCCTCGGTGGTGGCGTGGAAGGCCGAGCGGTACAGGAACGGCCCCCAGAAGTGCACCACCCCGGCGGAGGCGGTGTCGGAGGCCCAGCGGCGCGGGTCGCCGGTGAGGTTGATCGCGGCGGCGGTGGCCCCGTGGTACGAGCGGTACGCCGACATCACCTTGGGACGGCCGGTGTGCAACCGCGCCATACGGACGGCGTTCTCCACAGCCTCGGCACCGCCGTTGGTGAAGAAGATCTTGTCCAGGTCACCCGGGGTGCGCTCGGCGACCAGCCGCGCCGCCTCCGACCGCACGTCCACCGCGAACCCCGGGGCGACGGTGCACAGTTTCGCCGCCTGCTCCTGGATGGCGGCGACGACCTTCGGGTGCTGATGCCCGATGTTGGTGTTGACCAGCTGGGACGTGAAGTCGAGGTAGCGGTTGCCGTCGTAGTCCCAGAAGTAGGAGCCCTCGGCGCCGGCCACCGCCAGCGGGTCGATGAGCCCCTGGGCCGACCAGGAGTGGAAGACGTGCGCGCGGTCGGCCGCCTTCACGGCGGCACCGGTGGCGGGGTCGGGTTGCCTGCTGGTCACGGTCACTACCTCGAATCGCTCGGGGCCGCCGGGATCACCAATCCGGCGGGGGCTTTCAGCCTAGAGATCACGGAACGCTCACCGGTACCGACAGTCTGTATGGCGCTCACCGCGCCCACGGACAGTCTGTCCACGCGCGCGGCGAGCCCCTGTACGAACCTCCAGACCGCCCGGCGGCCGTGCTCACACCCCCGCGACGGCCCTCGGGAAGACCGCGCGCAGCGCCGGACGCTCCGGCGCGTCGGCGGCGAGGAGGCCGGGCCGCAGCGCCCCCAGCCCCATCCGGTACGTGCCGAATGCGGCGGGCCGCAACCCGTGTTCCCGCAGCAGCCCATGCGCGTCCGAGGGCGGCCCGGTCGAACCGTCCGCCTCCTGGCCGCTCCTGACGCGGACGAGCACCAGGCCGCCATCGGAGCGCACGGCCTCGCCCGTCTCCGGATCGCGGCAGGTGATCCCCGCGTCACAGGTCACGCGCTGCCCCTCGGCCACGAAGGTCACCCGTTGCCGTTCCGCCTCCAGGGTCGGCCTCAGCGCGGGCGCGGATTCCTGCCCGCCGTGCGCCCGCAGCGCCGCCGTGAGGGCGTCTCGCGGCCCGTCGTCCAGCGCCGTGGCCCCCGGCGCCAGCGGCAACCGCTCCACGACCGTGCCTCCCGGCCGCCTGACCTTGATCTCCAACTGGCGCGCCCCCGTGTCCTCGTAGGACCGCTCCCGCACGGCCAGCCGCCCGCCGCCGACGTCCGCCCCATCATGGAAGAACCGCAGGTCACAGGTGTCGTAGTACACGGAACGGGCGCGCGGCCAGCGGCGTCCGTTGACGCACAGCACGGCCGGCGCCCCGCCCTTGCGGCGGGGATCGGTCAGCCGTTCCGCGAACTCCCGGAAGACCTCGACGGGCACGAGGTAACCGGCGTCGGACCGGCTGTGCCGCGCGGCGTGAAGCCGCGGATCGGACAAGGGGACGGGCCGGGCCGCCATGGCGGCGCGGGACAGGGCTCGTACGGCGGGAATCACTCGGTCTCCTTCGACACGGAGGGGGACGGGGACGGGTGATCGTGCGGGATCCGTACGGCGCGCGGCGGGGCGTTGTGCGCCCTATGTGCCGTGTGCGCGCCGCGTTTGCGTGCGGTGCGTGGTGCGGTTGTTACGAGTAGTACGCACAGCAGGAACGTTTGGTTCCGGGAAACGGAAAGGAAAGTCCGCCAAGTGCGGTCGCGTGGCCGGAAACAGACGTACGCGGGGTGGCACGACATCCCGTGCCACCCCGCGTATCCGCGCGCGTCGATCAGTTCAGCTTCGGCCCGTGGACGGGCTTGCGGCACTCCGGCGTGTCGGTGGCGGCCGTCGTCACGGGCTCGTCGTCGAGCGCGAAGCAGAGCTGCGCATGCAGTACCTCCGCCTCGGCCGGGCTCAGCCGCAGATCCACATCGGCGTCGTACCGGCCCTCGTTCCGCAGCCACAGCCGGATGGCGAGGCTGCCGTCCGCCTGCCGCAGAACAGGCACGTTCGGGGTGCGGCTGATCCGCAGGCCGCGCGGTGCGTCCATCATGCGGCCACCCCCGCCGCGGGCATCCCGATGGTGTGCCCGTGGATCACCCACGGGCCGATGTCGATCCCGTCGAGCGCGAGGG
This sequence comes from Streptomyces sp. NPDC003077, assembly GCF_040611095.1. Taxonomy (NCBI): domain Bacteria; kingdom Bacillati; phylum Actinomycetota; class Actinomycetes; order Kitasatosporales; family Streptomycetaceae; genus Streptomyces; species Streptomyces sp. NPDC003077. The sequence goes on from NZ_JBEXNM010000014.1 coordinate 83,235, forward strand.
CGAGGGCTCGTCGGCGGGCTTGTTGTTCGTGGGCCAGGAGGTAGGGGCGGACGAGGGGGGTGGGTGGGTCGATGGTCGGGGGGCCGAAGGGGTCGGGGCGGCGAGCGCCGGTGCGGAGTTGCGGGGCGGACGGCTTGGTGATCCGTCGTTCCATACGGGCGGACGGATGCGTGAGACGGCACCACTTGAGGCCGAGCAGGGTGAGGATGCGGGTGAGTGTTCGTTTGAGGACGAACCCGATAACGTGGCTCATGTTGACGCTCCAGCTAAGCGTTGGCCATGCCCCGGGGTGTTCGTAGCACCGCCGGGGCGCACTTTTTCCGATTCAACTCTGTCTTGGCTGCACAGAGTTAAAAGGCTCGCGGCCAACGTAGCCCCGCATGGCTCGCTAAACAACATGTGATTTGACGCCGCTAGATATTGGCATATGCCAGCGATCAGGAACGTAAAAAATGGCCCGCTCCCTGTCAAGGAGAGGGCCACCGCACGAAGCGAGGCGTTCTAAATCGAGCCGTCGATTCCTCCCGCATAAATGTTCGCCAGGAACCCACGCATCTGTTCCTGAGTCATCGCGATAACCACCTCCGGCTCCTCACTCTCCCGCAATGCGATGCCACTGTGGTACGCGGCGATTTCGAGGCAGTTGGTGCCGTCGGCATCCGTCGAGTACGAGGACTTGCGCCACTGAATGTGCACGTTCTTCCACGCCTTCATACTTGGTGCGCCACTTCACGGATGAAGTCCCGCGAGGGCCCGGGAGCAAGAGATCGTTCCTCGGTACGGTCCAGAACAGTCCGGTAGTTGGCAAGATGCGTCTCCGCATGGAGGAAAACCGAACCTACCGGTGTGTCCGTCTGAACGGTATCGAGCTGCGGCACCGGCCCTGACACGTAGAGGGTCGAGCTTCCAGCGCTTGGGAACCCACCGATGGCGAACGGCACGACCCGGATAGTTATGTGCTCACGCTCGGACTGATCCAGAAGGTGTTGGAGCTGGGCTTTCGCCACAGCCCGGCCGCCGAACTGCATCCGCAGCGCCGCCTCGTGGATCAAGAAGACGCACTCTGGAGGCTTCTCACGGTCAAGAACCTCCCGGCGCCGCATGCGGTAGGCAAGTCGCTGGTCCAAGTCCCGGGCGCTCAGGGCAGGAACCGCCTCCTCGAAGACGGCCCGCGCGTAGTCCTCGTGCTGGAGGAGCCCCGGGACGTGCGTGATCTGCACAGACCTGAACGCGTGCCCGTAATGCTCCACTTCCGCGAGATCGAGAGCGTCAGCGACGACGATGCCTCGGTACTCGTCCCACCAGTACGGACCACGCTGCCTGGCCATCTCCGCGAGCGCGTCGATGTACGCGCCGTCAGGACATGAGTAATTCGCCGACCACACGCGAACCCGATCCGCGCTCACACCCGACCTGGCCGACTCGGTGTTGCTGACCGTGGTCCGGTCGGTCCGATGCATCGCTGCCGCCTCATTGATGGACAGCCCGACATGCTCGCGCATTTTCCGAAGCTCGGCTCCCAGCCGTCGCTGTCGCTCCGTCGAAGGCTTCCTCGCCGCCATCAGCCTCCCCCAACAGCCATACCCCGAACGGAGGGACCCGCCGGGCAGAAGGTCGTCATGGCGCACAGCGTAACCACGCGAACACGCACGCGTGAGCGGTTGGGTCCAGATCGGCGCACGCGGTGACGAGTGCACCGTTTCCCTTCGCCTCACACCACCCGCGACGGACCGAGCTCGCCGAATTCAACCTCCGGGACGTGGCCGACCGGCCGTAGATTCACGCCAGCGATCCGCAGGCCCGGACGCTCAACGAAAAGTGCGACCCACACACCGAAACGGAAGGGGCGCCCATCGTTGTCCGTCAGGGTGAAGTCACCTTCCATCGTCACCACCTAAACGGACTCTGCCGACGACCCCGCTTCGGGCCCCTGCAGGGCTTTGACGACGGCATCCCGCGTGGTCGCCACGGCCCGGATGTTCCTGGGGCCGGGCTCACCGTGCCGACGGGACCAGTCCTCAGCCAATGCGCGCAGGGCAGGGACGTCGCCACCGGGGAACACCTCTTGCGGCATGCCACTGACGCTACCGCGCGGCAGGCTTCCTCGTCCCGACGCCCTTATTTACCGCCGGTTTACGGCAGGTTTGCGCAGGATGAGCCCGTACACCTTCATTCCGCTGCAAGGTGCGTGAGAGGGGACCAGCGATGCGTACCTCCATAATTCCGGCCTTAGCCGGTATGCCGGTCCCCGGACATCTGGGCTGACGGGCGATGGTCACCCCCTCCCTCGCCCGCACGCCGAAGCCGGTCCCTCCGAAGCCCGCCTGGGAGCCCGAGCCGCCATTCCGGCCCCTTTTCGGGCTGCGGCCGACCATCCGGATACGGCTCACGCTGCTGTACGGCGGCATGTTCCTGATGGCCGGCGTGCTGCTGCTCGCGATCATCTACACGCTGGCCACCAAGGCCCTGAAGGACGGCATCCCGTCGTTCAGCGTCTACGGCAACGAGATCAGCATCAGCGGCGTCAACTGCCCGGCGCTGTCCTCGTCCGGCACCGTGCGCGAGGTCAACAACGCCATCAACGACTGCATCGCGCGGCAGCGCGGCGTGGCCCTGCACAGCCTGCTGAATCGTTCGCTGCTGGCGTTGGTGGGGCTGACGGTGGTGGCGTTCGCGTTCGGGTACGCGATGGCGGGGCGGGTGCTCTCGCCGCTGGGGCGGATCACGCGGACCGCGCAGCGGGTGGCGGGCTCGGACCTGCACCGCCGTATCGAGCTGGGCGGTCCGGACGACGAGCTCAAGGAGCTGGCGGACACCTTCGACGAGATGCTGGACCGGCTGGACCGGGCCTTCGACTCCCAGCAGCGGTTCGTGGCCAACGCCTCGCACGAGCTGCGCACCCCCCTGGCCATCAACCGCACGCTGCTGGAGGTGCAGCTCGCCGACCCCGGCGCGTCGCCGGAGGTGACCCAGCTGGGCAAGACGCTGCTGGCCACCAACGAGCGCAGCGAGCAGCTCGTGGAGGGGCTGTTGCTGCTGGCGCGCAGCGAGAACAAGATCGTGGACAAGAAGCCGGTGGACCTGGCCGAGGTGGCCTCCCAGGCGGTGGAGCAGACCCGGGGGGAGGCCCAGGCCAAGGGCGTGGAGCTGCGCGGCGCCCGCAAGCAGGTCTTCGTCCAGGGCAACGGGGTGCTGCTGGAGCGCATAGCCCTCAACCTCGTCCAGAACGCGGTGCGCTACAACGTCGCGGAGGGCGGCTGGGTGGAGGTCACCACCGAGCCGGGCGCCGGGTGCGCGGTGCTGGTGGTCTCCAACACCGGCCCCGTCGTCCCCGCCTACGAGGTGGAGAACCTCTTCGAGCCGTTCCGCCGGCTGCGCACCGAGCGGACCGGCAGCGACAAGGGGGTGGGCCTGGGCCTGTCCATCGTCCGCTCGGTGGTCCGCGCCCACGACGGCACCATCACCGCCGAGCCCCGCGAGGGCGGCGGCCTGCACATGCGGGTCGTCCTGCCCCTGTAAGGCCCGGGGAGGGCACCGGAGGTGCGCCGTACGGCCCGGGTGCGGCGTCGGCACCCTGGCAGGCACGATCAACCATCGTGGCGCTGTTACCAGTCGGTGAGATCCACCGTGCGGGAGCAGTGCGGATCGGAAGCGTCCTCCGCCTTGCGCTCGTCCTCCGTGATCAGAGAGGGCAGCGCCGCGAGCAACGCGGTGACGGCACCGGACGTCCGCACGTCTGCGGCAGTGGTGTCCGGCGCGTCGTCCGTATCGAGGTAGAGACGCAGCCGGTCTTCGCCGGTGAACAGGAATCCGCGCAACCGCGTGCTGGGCCTTTCCGGGACGAAGGGGTAGGCAATGGTGCGCAGAATTTGCAGCGCTTTATCCTCTGCTGTCGAGGCGGTCGGGGCCACATCCGCGAGTTCGACATGGACAAGCTTCATGCCCATCACCGTTCCGATGCGGCTGCTCGGGTAGAAGTGTGTGCCCGTAAGCAGAGTGCGCAGGATTCCGGTGATGTCGTATGCCGTCAGCAGGTCGCTGTCGCCGCGCAGGGGGATCTCGTAAGCGATCAGTTCCTCCGGGGCGCAGGCGCCCACGGGACCGGTGACAATACGAATGGCTCCGGCGGCCGGCGACACCGGGAGAACGCCCCGGATGTGCTGGTCACCGGCGAGGGGGGCGTGAATGTGGTGGAGCAGCAGGCGGGTGATGTCCGCCTGCTGCTCGGCGATCTCTTCGTCCATGGGTGTCACTGATTGATCCAGTCGGGGCACTTGGTCTTGCGTTGGCAGTAGGCGGTGATGACGCCTATTTTTTGCCCGTGTCCCGCGTCGTACTCGTTGTCAGCGCTCTTCTGAGAGTACTGGACGATGACAATGATTCTGACGTGGCGACCGTTGTTGATGGCGTCAGCCCAGTACTCCAGCCGATTTCCTTTCTTCTTGTCGACTTTATCGGAGATGGCGCTGTTGACGGCCTTGCACGTCTTGATGTTGTGACGACCGGAGAAATGGTTTCAGCCGAGCACGGTGTTGCCGAAGCGCGTGGGAATCTTCCGGCCGGCCGGGTCCGTCTGCTGGCACTTAACTCTTTTGTTCCAGCCAGGCTCCGCCTGCGCCGGGGTGGTGGCGCCGACGATGAGTGCGGTTGTGGCGATGGCTGCTGCCGTTACGGTTGCGACCTTCTCCATGACTGAACTATGACAGGGGTTATCGGGAGTCACGTGTGTTTTGCGGCAGTTGACGACAAGGGCAGCGCCCACGGCGGGCGCTCCCTGTTCACCTTCCTGATCAAGCTATGGCCGCCCACCCCACGCCCCGGACACACGACGGCGGCCGCCCCCTGTACCGGGGCGGCCGCCGTCGTACGTGCCTCAGCGGGTCAGCTCAGGAACGAGTTGATCTCGATCGTCTCGTCGCGGCCGGGGCCCACGCCGATGGCGGAGATCGGGGCGCCCGACATCTCCTCCAGGGCCTTCACGTAGTTCTGCGCGTTCTTCGGCAGGTCGGAGAAGGTCTTGGCCTTGGTGATGTCCTCGGACCAGCCCGGCAGCGTCTCGTAGATCGGCTTCGCGTGGTGGAAGTCGGTCTGGCTGTAGGGCAGCTCCTCGACGCGCTTGCCGTCGATCTCGTACGCGACGCAGACGGGGATCTGCTCCCAGCCGGTGAGCACGTCGAGCTTGGTCAGGAAGAAGTCGGTGAGGCCGTTGACGCGCGTGGCGTAACGGGCGATCACCGCGTCGAACCAGCCGCAGCGGCGGTCGCGGCCGGTGGTCACACCGCGCTCGCCGCCGATGGTGCGCAGCGCCTCGCCGTCCTTGTCGAACAGCTCGGTCGGGAACGGACCGGCGCCCACGCGGGTGGTGTACGCCTTCAGGATGCCGATGACCCGGTTGATCTTCGTCGGGCCCACGCCCGCGCCCGTGCAGGCGCCGCCCGCGGTCGGGTTCGAGGAGGTGACGAACGGGTACGTGCCGTGGTCCACGTCCAGGAGGGTGCCCTGGCCGCCCTCGAAGAGGACGACCTTGCCCTCGTCGATGGCGTTGTTGAGGATCAGGGTGGTGTCGGCGACGTAGTCCTTGATCTGGTCCGCGTAGCCGAGCATCTCCTCCACGACCTGGTCCGCGACGATCACGCGGCGGTTGTAGAGCTTGGCCAGGATCTGGTTCTTGAAGTCGAGGGCCGCCTCGACCTTCTGGTGCAGGATCGACTCGTCGAAGAGGTCCTGGACCCGGATACCGGTCCGGTTGATCTTGTCGGCGTAGGTCGGGCCGATGCCGCGGCCGGTCGTACCGATCTTGCGCTTGCCGAGGAAGCGCTCGGTGACCTTGTCGACGGTGATGTTGTAGGGCGTGATCAGGTGCGCGTTACCGCTGATCAGCAGCTTGGACGTGTCAACGCCGCGGTCGTTCAGTCCGCTCAGCTCGGAGAGCAGGACCGCCGGGTCCACGACGACGCCGTTGCCGATCACCGGGGTGCACCCTGGCGAGAGGATGCCGGAAGGGAGAAGGTGCAGCGCGTATTTCTGGTCGCCTACGACAACCGTGTGACCGGCGTTGTTGCCGCCCTGGTAACGCACTACGTAATCGACGGACCCACCGAGCAGGTCGGTGGCCTTTCCCTTGCCCTCATCACCCCACTGAGCACCGAGCAGCACAAGTGCGGGCACAGGCGTACACCCCTTCCGGGCGGGGCATGTCCAACGTGCGTGATGCGTACTCCGTACGTACGACATCGCTAGAGCCGTCGAACCGGTGCCCCGGATAGACGAAGCCCCTGGCGCAACAGCGACAGGGGCTCTTGCACCGAGAGATTACCTGAGGAAGGACCGAGGTGTCGGCTCCAGAGCCCGCCGGGCGCTCACTGCTGGTGGTCATCGACCCGGTCGCCCGCACCACGGACGGCGAGTCCGTGCGGATCGCGCGGGACGTGCTGTCCGCGGGCGCGAGCACGAAGATCTGCCTTCCGGACACGCCGGAGGAGTTCGCGCGGGCGCTCGCCCGCCGCGGCCATCGCCGCCCCGTGGTGATCGGGGACGACCGGGCGCTGCTGCGGGCCGTCGAGCTGCTGCACAGGGAACGGGAGCTGTCCCAGGTGGCGCTGTCGGTGGTCCCGGTGGGCGCGCCGGGGGCGGTCGCGCTGGCGCGGGCGCTGGGCGTCCCGACGGACGCGGTCTCCGCCGCGCGGACGGTCCTGGACGGCACCGAGCACCGGATGGACCTGCTGCTGGACGACCGGGACGGCATCGTGCTGGGCGGGCTGCTGCTGCCGTCCGAGGCGGCGCCCGGGGCGGCCGGCGACCGGCCGTGGTGGGTGGCGGACGCCCGTCCCCCTCGGACCGCTCGTACGGACCGCTCGCCGCTGGCGCGGCTGGCGGCGTCGGCCACCGCCCGGCTCGGTGACGTGCTGCGGCTGGTCCGGTCCTCCCCGGGGGCCGCCGCCTGCCGGGCGCGGCGCGAGCGGACGCCCGTCCACCGGCTGCGCGTGGAGGCGGACGGCGTGGTCCTGGCCGACCTGGACCAGCCCGTGCGGCGGGTGTCGGTGGTGCCGGCCGCCCGTTCGCCGCAGGCGGGGCCGGGGGCGGCGGTGGCCGGGGAGGTGACGGGCGGGCCGGGGGCGGCGGTGACCGAAGACGTGACGGGCGGGCCGCGCGGGGGCGCGTCGCCGCGCGCCGGGGCGGCGGGGCGGGGGCCGGATGGGAGCGGACGGTCGGGCGGGAGCGGACGGCTGGGCGGAGACGGGCGGTCGGGTGGGGACGGGCGGTCGAGCGGGGACGGGCGGTCGGGTGAGGGGCAGGGCCGGACGGAGGACGCGGGGGATCTTGATGCGCGGACTCCGGCCGATGCCGCGACCAGCGGTGGGTACGCCGAGGTGGTGGTGCACTGGCAGGCGCCGGCGGCGCATCCGGTGCGCACCCGGGCGCGGGCGGTGACGGTGTCGGGGTCGGACTTCCGCTACCGGGCGGATGTGGTGGTCGGCGGGCCGGTCCGGACGCGTACGTGGACGGTGCAGCCGGGGGCGTGGCGGTTGACGCTGCCGCGGAGGTGAGGGGGCGTCTTACGGGCGGGTGGTTTCCGTGTTGGGCTTACGCGCGGGCGGGTCGCGGACGGGTCCGCGTGTGGCCTTACGCGCGGGCGGGCTCCCGTGTGGCCTTACGCACGGGCGTCTTACGCGCGGGCGGGGTCCTCGCGGCGGTTGGTCGGCCCGACACGTCCGTGGGCTTCGTCGCGTCCGTGGGCGTCGTCGCCTCCGTGGGCCTCGTCGCCTTCGCGGGCGTCATCGCCTCCGTATGCCCCCCGGTCGCGTTCCGGCGTTCCGCCGTTCAGCGCGGGGGCGGGCGACGTACCCGGGTCGGCCGCGTCCGGCGTCGGCTCGTCCGATGGCCGCTGATCCGGCCGCTCCGCCCCGTGCCCCGAGGCGTATCGCGCGCGGAGTTCGTCGCGGTGGGCGCGCCAGCGGTCCATCATTCCGGCCAGCTCGTTTTCCAGGAACTCGAAGTACGCGAGCGTCTCGCCGACCCGGCGGCCGGCCGGGGTGTCGTCGCCGAGTATGGCGATGCCCTCGCGGAGGGTGGCCTCCCAGCGGGCCATGATGCTGTCCCGCTGCGTCAGCGACTCGTGCCACTGGTCGCTGCGCACGCGGTAGCGGTCGCGCCGGGAGCCGGGCTCGCGCTCGCGGATGACCATGTTGACGCGCGTGAGGTAGCTGATCGCGCCGGAGACGGCCGCCGGGCTGATCCGGAGCCGTTCGCCGAGGTCGGCCGAGGTGAGGACGCCGGAGTCCGACGCGAGCAGGGCGGCGAAGACGCGTGAGGGCATCCGCGGCATCCCGGCCTCGGCCAGTTGCGCGGCGAACTGCTCGACGAACCGCGAGACCTCCTCGGTGCCCTGCTGTCCCTGTGCCTGCTCGCTCATGACGTCATCATCTCCCCTGCTCCAGTGCCCGCCCAGATTTTATCGCTTTCTTAACTTCACAAGATTGTGAAAACAGTGTAGCTTCAAAAACATGACCAAGGCCATCTCCGTGTCCGGTCTCCACAAGTCCTTCGGCCGGACACACGCGCTGGACGGCCTCGACCTGGCTGTCGAGGCCGGGGAGGTACACGGCTTCCTCGGCCCCAACGGGGCCGGGAAGTCCACGACGATCCGGGTTCTGCTGGGCCTGCTGCGCGCCGATCGCGGCGCGGCCCAGCTCATGGGGAAGGACCCCTGGCGCGACGCGGTGTCGCTGCACCGCCGCATCGCCTACGTGCCCGGTGACGTCACCCTGTGGCGCAACCTCTCCGGCGGCGAGGTCATCGACCTGTTCGGCCGCCTGCGCGGCGGCCTGGACCGCCACCGCCGGGACACCCTGCTCGAACGCTTCGAGCTGGACCCCACCAAGAAGGGCCGCACCTACTCCAAGGGCAACCGCCAAAAGGTCGCCCTGGTCGCCGCCTTCGCCTCCGACGTGGACCTGCTGATCCTGGACGAGCCCACCTCGGGCCTGGACCCGCTGATGGAGGAGGTCTTCCAGACGTGCGTCGCCGAGGAGCGGGAACGCGGGCGCACCGTCCTGCTCTCCAGCCACGTCCTGTCGGAGGTCGAGGCGCTGTGCGACCGCGTCAGCATCATCCGCAAGGGCCGCACCGTCGAGTCCGGCTCCCTCGCCGACCTGCGCCACCTGACGCGTACGAGCGTGACCGCCGAGCTGGCCGCCGCGCCCAACGGGCTGTCCCGCCTGCCGGGCGTGCACGACCTGGACGTGCAAGGGCGCCGGGTCCGCCTCCAGGTGGACACCGACAAGCTCGACGCGGTGCTCCGCTCGCTCACCACCTCCGGCGTCCGCTCGCTGACCAGCACGCCGCCGACGCTGGAGGAGCTGTTCCTGCGGCATTACCAGGACGATGTCCGGGACGGCCTCCGGGACGGCGTCCGGGACGACACCCGCGACGGTGACGCGCGGGACGGGCGCTACGGGGGTGCGTCCGGGGGCGGCGATACGGCTCGGTCCGGCGACATGGCCAGCCGGGCGTCCGGCTCAGGCCGGGGCCCGGGCCGGGGCGACCGCGCCTCGGAAGGGGTGAGGCCGCGATGACCGCCGTCGCCACGCACCCCGCCACCGTTCGGGGCGGTGCCGCCCACCTGGCCGGCACGGCTTCGCTGCTGCGCCTGGCGCTGCGCCGGGATCGCCTCATGATTCCGGCGTGGGTGCTGGTCATGGGCTTCTCGCTGGTGAGCGTGGGGTCCTCGCTGCAAGCCCTGTACGACACCGACGCCAAGCGCGCCGAGCTGGCGCACTCCATGGCCGGCAACGGCTCGCTGCGCGCGCTGTACGGGCCGGTGTTCAGCGACTCCCTGGGCGGGCTGGTCGCCTGGCGGGTGGGCGGGTTCGCGGCGGTGCTGGCGGGCGTGATGAGCCTGCTCATCGTCGTACGGCACACCCGCGAGGAAGAGGAGGCCGGACGGCAGGAGCTGCTGTCGGCCGCCATGGTCGGGCGGCGCGCCCCGCTCACGGCCGGGCTGCTGGCCGCGCTGACGGCCAACGCCGGGCTCGCCCTGATCATCACGGCGGGCCTGACGGCCGCCGGCCGCCCGCTGCCCGGCTCGTTGGCGCTGGGCCTGGGCATCGGTGGCACCGGTCTGCTGTTCGCGGGCGTGGCGGCGATCGCCGCCCAGCTCACCGAGAGCGCCCGGGCCGCGAAGGGGCTGACGGGCGCGGTGCTGGGCCTGGCGTTCGTGCTGCGCGCCGCGGGCGACGCGGCCGGTCAGGACGGGTCCTCCCCGCTCACCTGGATATCCCCGCTCGGCTGGGCCGAGCACATACGCCCCTACGCGGGCGAGCGCTGGTGGGCGGCCGGGCTGCTCCTCGCGGGCACGGCGCTCGCGGTCGGGGCCGCCTACACCCTCACCGCCCGCCGGGACCTGGGCATGAGCTTCATACCGGCCCGGCCCGGTCCGGCCCGCGCGTCCGGCTGGCTCGGCGGCGTCTTCGGCCTGGCCTGGCGGCTGCAGCGCGCCACGGTGCTGGGCTGGGTGCTCGGCTTCGCCTTCGCCGGTGCCGTGTTCGGCGGGATAGCCGACGGCGCGGCCGACCTGGTCGGCGGCAATCGCCGGACCCGCGAGATCATCGAGCGCATGGGCGGACAGCAGGGCCTGTCCGAAGCCTTCCTGGCCACGATGATCGGCCTGCTGGGCATGGTCGCCGCCGTCTACGCCACGGGCTCGGTGCTGCGGCTGCGCGGCGAGGAGACCGGTGACCGGGCGGAGCCGGTGCTCGCCACGGCGGTCGGACGGCTGCGCTGGGCGGCGAGCCACCTGGTGCTCGCCTTCCTGGGCACGGCCGCCGTGATGGCCGTGGGCGGTACGGCGCTGGGCATCGGGTACGGCATCGCGGTGGAGGACGTGGCCGGGCAGCTCGGGCCGGTGGTCGGCGCCGCGCTGGCGCAGGTGGCGGCGATATGGGTGCTGACCGGCTTCGCGGTCCTGCTGTTCGGCGTGCTGCCGCGGGCGACGCCCGCCGCCTGGGCCGCCGTGGGCGTCTCGCTGGCCATCGGCTGGATGGGCCCCGCGCTGAAGCTGCCGCAGGCGGCCATGGACCTCTCGCCGTTCTCCCACCTCCCCAAGCTGCCGGGGCAGGAGGCGCACGCCACGCCGTTCCTGTGGCTGCTGGCCCTCGCGGCCCTCTTCGTCGGTGTGGGGCTGGCGGGGTTGCGGCGGCGGGACATGGGGTGATGCGCGGCGGTCGTGAGGCGAGGCGTACGCGCGTCGCGAGTGGAGTTCCACGCCCACCGCGGGACGCGACGCCCGTGCACCGCGAGGCCGTTCATCCCCAGAGCGTCGAACTTATCCACAGGGTGTGGACAGTTGTGTGGGTAGAGCCTCAACTGACGTGTGGCAGGGTGCACATAGCCGCGCACCGGGCGGCCCCACGCTCGTGGCCCCGTACGCCCCGCCCCTCAGCGTAATGATCACGGCTGTGGGGAGTCCCCGCGGCCACACCGCACCCACAGCTCCCCCACCCCCGAAAGGCCACCGGCTCACACCTCCACCACCAACTCCGCCACCCCTCGCAGGACGAAGCTCGGCCTCCACCGCGGTTCGCGGACCAGCCGCAGGCCGGGGGCATGCCGGAGCAAGGCGCCGAAGACGGCGGACAGTTCGAGGCGGGCCAGCGGGGCGCCCAGGCAGTAGTGGATGCCGGCGCCGAGGGCGACGTGGGGATTGTCGGCGCGGGCAAGGTCCAGGGTGTCGGCGTGGGCGAAGCGGGACTCGTCCCGGTTGGCGGAGCCGAAGAGGAGGGCGACCTCCGAGCCGCGCGGGATGGCCGTCCCGTCGATCTCGATGTCGTCCAGGACCCAGCGGGCGAAGAGCTGGTGCGGGGCGGTGAACCGCATCAACTCCTCGACGGTGGTGGGGAGCAGCGACGGATCGGCGCGCAGCGCGGCCAGTTGGGGCGGGTGCTGGAACAGGGCCCACCAGCCGTTGCCGGTGGTCAGGACCGTGGCCTCGTGGCCCGCGTTCAGGAGCAGGACACAGGTGGAGATCATCTCCTGTTCACTGAGTCGACCGTCCTCGTCATGGGCCGCGATCAGGGCGCTGATCAGGTCCTCACCGGGGCTCGTACGCCGCCGCGCGATCAACTCCCGTAAGTACGCCGAGAACTCGACGGACGCGCGGACGGCGCGCCTGGCCGCCTCCTCGGTCGCGTTCAGCTCGTACATCCCGCAGATGTCCGCCGACCAGGGGCGCAGGAGTGCCCGGTCGTCCGGTGGGATGCCGAGCAGTTCGGCGATCACCGCGACCGGGAGCGGTTCGGCCACCGCCGTGACGAGGTCGCCGCCGCCGGAGGCGACGAAACGCCGGACGAGGCCGTCGGCCAGCCGCTCGACCGACGGCGCCAGCCGGGCCACCGTCTGGGGCGTGAACGCCTTCGCGACCAGTCGGCGGACGCGGGGGTGGTCGGGCGGCTCCAGCTCCAGCATCCCGTTGTCGTTCAGGAGGTGGAACGGCTCATGGGCGGCGGGGGGCGGCGTGCGGCCGAACTCCTCGTGGGTGAAGCGGTGCAGGTAGGTACGGCCCAGCCGACGGTCCCGGAGCAGGGCGGTGACGTCCTCGTACCGAGGGATGAGCCACTGCCTGGTGGGGGCGTAGTAGTGCGCACGGCCGCTTTTCCGTAAGCGGGCGTACGCCGGGTATGGATTCGCGACGAACGATTGCTTCCACGGAGTGAAGGCATCCACAGCGGCGTCGTCAGCACTCATGCTCTGGGAGAGTACTCCGGCGACCAGGGGCGCGTGAGTGCGGCATTCCATGGTCGTGACGGCCGGCGGTCCGATCCGGACGCGAAATGAGTGTGGTTGTATGCGAGGGGGAGTGGGCACAACCACCGCGAGCGGCGATGGCGGCGCTGAGGGGCCCCACGCCGCGTAATTGCGCCCTTGGGGCGGGCGGAGGTATCTCTCGTGAATATCAGGGAACCACGCAGGGCGGAACGCGTTATTCGAACCATCGGCTACGTCCTCATGGCCGGAGCCGGTTGCACATTGGTGAGCCTGGTCCTGACTCTGGTACCGGGCCTGAGGTCGGCAGGCAGCGGAAACGCCGGTCAGGCGTACGGCGCGGCAGCGTCCTCCAGCGCGGTGCTGGTGCTGTTCTACATGGCGAAGACGCTCAGCCTGCAACGCACCGAGACCTCGCTGCAGCGGGAAGAACTGTCGCTGGCACGTGAGGAAATGCGCCTGCAGCGCGTCGAATTGTCTCTTCAACGGGAGGAAATGCGGCGATCGGCCGGTGAGCTGCACCGCAGCGCGGAAGCCGATCTCCGGCGACTCCACATGCAGTTGCTCAAAATGAGCATCGAGGATCCCGATTTGGCCGCGGTGTGGCCCGACTACGCACCCGGCATGCCGTTCAGGACCAACCGGCAATATCTCTACGCGAATCTCATCTACTCGCACCTGCTGCTGGTCCACCGGCTGGAAATGATGAACGACCGGGAAATCCTCGGGCACCTGCGCTACATCACCGCCACGCCGATATTCCGCGGCTACTGGGAATCGGCGCGAACGATGCGGGACGATCTCGACCCCGCGTCGCACGAGCGACGCTTCGCGGACCTCGTCGACGAAGCACTCATACAGGCGGACGCGCAAGCCGGTTCCGTCGTCGTCACCCGATAGTGCCAACGAGCCGTGACCTTTTCGGGTCCGGCTCGTTCGCGCTGCATGTCTATCGCCATCACGCGGCGCCTCGGCGCCACTCCGCAGGAACGCGGCAGTCTCGGCAACGGAAGCTGCCCGGACCTCTTCGAGCTGAGCGACGGCCGGATCGCCGTCATCGGTACGGACATGACCAGCGAACTCGACCCGGCACTCCCGTCGGACGCCCGGCGCGCCGACTACGAACGGATCGTCGTGATCACCCGGGACACCCTGTTGCGCGCCAAGGAGGACATCGCCGCCATGTGAGGAACCGGTCCTTCGCCAAGAGGTGAAGGGTCCGGCCGGCCGGGGGCGTGGGCCGGGACCCACCCCATCCCCCGGCCGCCCCCTCACCCGCTGATCACCCGCTCGGCGTCACCAGCCGGGCCTCGTACGCGAAGACCGCCGCCTGAGTGCGGTCCCGCAGTCCCAGCTTCACCAGAATGCGGCTGACGTGCGTCTTCACCGTCGACTCGGCCACCACCAGGTGCTCGGCGATCTCCCCGTTCGACAGGCCCTGCGCGACCAGCACCAGGACCTCGGTCTCCCGCTCGGTGAGGTCGCCGATGCGTTCCTGCGCGGGCGGGCGGGGCGCGCCGAGCTTGGAGAACTCCGAGATCAGCCGCTTGGTGACGGTCGGCGCGAGCAGCGCCTCGCCGGACGCCACGATCCGCACCCCCTCGGCGAGCTGCCCGGCCGAGGCGTCCTTGAGCAGGAAGCCGCTCGCTCCGGACCGGAGCGCCTGGTACACGTACTCGTCCAGATCGAACGTGGTCAGGACGAGCACCTTGGCGTCGGCGTCGGCGGCGACGATCTCGCGCGTCGCCTCCAGGCCGTTCATCTCGGGCATCCGGATGTCCATCAGGACCACGTCCGGACGCAGTTCGGAAACCTTGCGCACCGCCTCGCGGCCGTTCACCGCCTCGCCGACGACCTCGATGTCCGGCATCGCGTTCAGCAGGACGGAGAACCCCTCGCGGACCATCACCTGATCGTCGACGATCATCACCCGGATCACGCCGCCTCCCCCGCCGTGGCCGCCACCGGGATGAAGGCCGCGACCTCGAAGCCGCCGTCCTCGGTGGGCTCGGCGGTCATCTCGCCGCCCAGCATCTGCACCCGTTCCCGCATGCCCAGCAGCCCGTGCCCGGCCCCCGGCGAGGGCTTGGCCAGCCGGCTCGGGGCGCCGTTGACGATCCGCAGCCCGAGCCCGCCGAGCACGTAGGAGATCTCCACCCGCGCCTCGGCGCCCGGCGCGTGCCGCAGCGTGTTGCTCAGCGCCTCCTGCACGATGCGGTACGCGGACAGCTCCACGCCCTGCGGCAGCGGCCGGGCCGCGCCCGTGACCACCGCTTCGACGGTCAGCCCGGCGCCGCGCACGCTGCCGAGCAGCGATTCCAGGTCGGCCAGCGTGGGCTGGGGCGCTTCGGGGGCGGCGTCGGCGAACGCGTCCGGGTCCTCGGAACGGACGACGCCCAGGATGCGGCGCAGCTCGGTCAGCGCGGCCACCGCGTTCTCGCGGATGGTGGCGAACGAGGTGGCCAGCTCGGGCGGGGTGTCCTTGACCCGGTACGGGGCGGCCTCGGCCTGGATGGCGATGACGGACATGTGGTGGGCCACCACGTCGTGCAGCTCGCGGGCGATGGTCGCGCGCTCCTCCAGCAGCGTGCGGCGGGAGCGTTCCTCGGCGGTGACGGTCTCGGTCTCCACGACGTGCTGCCGCTCCTGGCGCCAGGCGCGGATCGCGGCGGCGGTGATCAGGAGGATGCCGGAGACCACCGCGAGGGGCCCCAGAGCACGGTCCACCTCCCCGGACGGCACCGCCACGACCGTCCCGACGACCACGCTGACCAGCCACATCTCCAGCGCCAGCCGCGGCCGGGTGCGCAGCACGACCAGCGTCATCACGAGGATGTTCGTGACCGCGCCGTAGCCGTCGTACGAGTTGCCGAACGGGGCCGCCAGTGAGATCAGCATCCCCAGGACGAGGACGGCCACCGAGAGCCAGAAGGCCCCCACCGGCCGGAACAAGGTGAGCGCGATGGGCGTGGAGATCAGCAGGCCGAAGATCAGGCTCAGCAGCGTGCCGATCGTCCCGTCCGAGTACGTCGAGCCGGCGGTCACCAGGAAGACGAACGCCGCCAGCCCGCACACGATGGTGTGCGGCGCCCAGCGCAGCCCACGCCGCAACCGGGACGGGAACCGCCAGCCCGCCGCCGCCATCCGCGAGCCGTCCACAGGTGGCAGCGGATGGAAGACGAAGGCACCGGTGATCAAATCCTGCCGGAACCGGTTGATCACTCCATGGGCGATCCGGGCCTCCGTATCCAGCCCGGTCGACCCGCTCCCGCTGTTCCGTCGCGTCGCGCCGTCCGACCACGCACCACCGGCCGACCGCTTCTGGGTCCTCTCGTTCACGAACACACCGTATGCAGCGCGGCGGCGCGGGGCGTCCCCACCAGTGGGGATCTGCGGAGGTCCGTCTCAAGTACTACGGATGGCGGCGAGCAGCAGGCGCCAGGCGTCGGTGCCGGGGGTGACGGGGGCGAAATGGCCGACGCCGGTCAGCTCGTGGAGGCGCAGGGCGGGGGCGGCCGGGTCCGGCGGTGTGCGGGTGACGGCTCGCAGATAGCGGTGGGAGAGGTCCGTGGGGACGTCCGGGTCGTCACGGCCGTGGAGGAGTGTGACGGGGGTGGTGGGGGGCGTGTTCCGGGCTGGGTCGGGGCCTATCGGCCCGTCGGGGTGGGGACTGGCCGGTGGCCCGTCGGGGCCGGCACCGCCGGTGAGGAACGCGGCCACCGCTCCGTTGCTGAGGTTCAGCTCGTGGGCGCGGGCCAGGTCGGCGACGGGGGAGACGGCGATGACGTGGGACAGGGCCGGGTGGGGGCGGGCGGGCTCGGCCTCGTCCTGAGGGTGACGCGCGTCGGCCGCCGCCAGCAGGGCCAGGTGCCCGCCCGCCGAGTGGCCGACGAGGACGAGCGGCCGACCGCGTCCGGCGAGCGCGGCGAGCGCCGCCCGCACGTCCTGGTACGTCCGCGGCCAGCCGCCACCGCCGCCGACGCGCCGGTACTCGACGAGGGCGACCGGCCATCCCTCGCGGGCGAGCGCGGCGGCGGCCGGGGAGAGGTACCGGCGGTCGTAGGCCACCCGCCAGAAGCCGCCGTGGAGGAGGACGAGGAGGGGGGCGGCGGCGGGCGGCGGGCCGTCGTCGGCGGGGTCGGGCGGGGAGCCGTCTCCCTGGGGACGCGTACGGGGATCCGGCGGCGCCTCGTACAGGTCCACCACCTGGTCCGGGTGCGGGCCGTACGTCAGCGTCCCGTCCGGGGGGACGGGCGGCAGCCGGAAGACCGCCTCCTCCTCGGCCACCGCCGCGCGCGTCGGCCAGGGCTCGGGGGACGGGTCCGCCTGCGGCTCCGGCTGCCGCGTCCCCCGGTCCGGGTCCACCGAGCGGCCGGGGCGTGACCGCAGGTCCTGACTCACCGCCCGGCCGGGACGTGACCGCTGCCCCCGGCTCACCGTGCGGCCGGGCCCCGGCCGGTGTCCGCCGCCTGGCCCACTCCGTCCCGCAGCACCTCGCCCAGCACCCGCGCCGCCCGTTCCGCGTCGGCGAACGCGGTGTAGAGCGGGGTGAAGCCGAAGCGCAGGACGTCCGGGTGGCGGAAGTCGCCGATCACGCCGCGCCGGATGAGCTCCGTCATCACCGCCCCGGCGCCGTCACACTCCAGCGAGACCTGGCTGCCCCGCGCCTCATGGGCGCGCGGCGTCACCGAGCGGACCCGGCCGGGCGGCGCGTACTCCTGCACGCACTCCAGGAAGAAGTCCCCCAGCGCCAGGCTCTTGGCGCGTACGGCGGACAGGTCGACGCCGTCCCAGACGTCCAGCGCCGCGTCCAGCGCGAGCATCGAGAGGATGTCGGGGGTGCCGACCCGGCCGCGCAGGGCGCCGTCGGCCGGGGTGTAGTCGCGCGCCATCCCGAACGGTTCGGCGTGCGAGTTCCAGCCGGGCAGCGGCGAGTCGAACCGTTCTTGCAGGTCATCGCGGATGTACAGGTACGCGGGCGCGCCGGGCCCGCCGTTGAGGTACTTGTACGTGCAGCCGACCGCCAGGTCCACGCCGTGCTCGGCCAGCCCGACGGGCAGGGCGCCGGCGCTGTGGCACAGGTCCCAGACGGCCAAGGCCCCGGCGGCGTGCAGCGCGGCCGTGGTGCCCGGCAGGTCGTTGAGCTCGCCGGTGCGGTAGTCGACGTGGTTGACCAGGGCGAGCGCGGTGCGTTCGGTCACCTCGTCCGCGATCCGCGCGGCGTGCACGGGACGCACCGTGCGGCCCGTCATCCTGGCCGCCGACTCGGCGATGTAGCCGTCGGTGGGGAAGGTCGCCGCGTCCACGAGGATCTCGTCCCGGCCGGGCGCCGCCATGCGCACCGCGCCCACGACGGCCTTGAAGACGTTGACGCTGGTGGAGTCGCCCACCACGACGCTCCCCGGCCCGGCGCCGACGAGCGGGGCGATCCGGTCCCCGATCCGCTCCGGCGCGGTCCACCAGCCCGCTTCCGTCCAGGAGCGGATCCGCAGTTCGCCCCACTGGTGGGCGATCACCTCGGCGACCCGGCCGGGAACGGCGCGGGGCAGCGCGCCCAGCGAGTTGCCGTCCAGGTACACGGCGTCGTCGAGGACGAAACGGGCGCGCAGGGCGGCGAGCGGGTCGGCGGCGTCGTGGCGCTCCGCCGCGCGGCCGAGGTGGGAGGCGGGGGTCGTCGGCTCGGCGTTCGGGACCGTCGGGCTCGGGTGGGGTTTCGTCGTCGCGTGCGCGGTTTCCGGGTCGGGCTTCGCCATCGGGGAGATCGGCTCCGTCATCTCGTACGGAAGGGGGTCGGACGTGCTCGTACCGACGGGGTCGGGCATGCTCGTACGGACGGGTTCGGACGTGCTCACACCGACCGGGTCGGACATGCTCACACCGACGGGGTCGGGCATGCTCGTACGGACGGGGTCAGACATGGCTCCGCGCCGTCCACAGCTCCGGGAAGACGTTCTTCCGCGCGCGCTTCTCCAGCCAGGCGACGCCCGCCGAGCCACCCGTGCCCGGCTTGGCCCCCATCGCGCGGCGGGTCGCCACCAGGTGGTCGTTGCGCCAGCGCCAGACGAGTTCGGCCACATCGGTCAACGTCTCACCGAGCCGGACCAGTTCACCGTCCTGCGGACCGGCGTAGATCTCCGTCCACGCCGCCTCGACGGCCGGGTGCGGCTCGTACTTCACGGTCAGATCGCGGTCCAGCACGGAAGCGGGTATGGCGTGGCCTCGGCGCGCCAGCAACCGCACCACCTCGTCCCACAGGCTCGGTTCGTGCAGGGCCTTCTCCAACTCTGCGTGAACGCGCGGCGCTCCGCGATGCGGCACGAGCATCGACGCCGACTTCTCCCCGAGCAGGAACTCCATCTGCCGGTACATCGCCGACTGGAAACCGGAGCCCTCGCCGAGCGCGCCGCGGAAGGCGTTGAACTGCGCGGGCGTCAGCCGGGCGAGCGGCTTCCACGCGGCGTTCAGCGCTTCGAGCTGGTACGTCGAACGCCGCAGCGCGTCCTGCGCGACGGCCAGGTCGTCCCCGCGCAGCGCCTGCGCGGCGGTACGCCACTCGTGCGCGATGACCGTGAACCACAGCTCCATGACCTGGGTGGTGACCAGGAAGGCCATCTCCCCGGGGTCGTCGGAGAGCGGGTGCTGGAGGTGGGTGAGGAGATCCGCCCGGACGTAGTCGTCGTACGGGGTGGTGCTCTCGCTCCCGATGGTGAGGTCGGGGCTGAGGGGGGCGGGGTCGGGCTCGGTGTGTCCCTGGGCTTCCGCTGTGGCGGCGGGGGGTGCGGTGCCGGTCACCGGTGCCGATGCGCGGTTTTGGGTGCCGGTCTCCGGTGCACGGTGCGGGGTGCCGGTCTCCGGCGGCCGTATCGGGGACGGGTCGGCGGGGTCCGCTCCCTGTGCGTCGGACGGGCCCGGCTCCGGCCGGGCGGTGGGGCGCTGCGGCGCGGGATCCGACGCCGGGTGGTTCGACCGCTCGGGTCTCGGGGGCGTGGGCTCGGGCCCTGACGCGCGTCCGGTTCTCGACCCATCGGAGTGCTGCGACATGAGGAACTCCTCGATGTGCGTGCGTCCGGGTAGCGGTCTGCTCCTTCCCCTAGGCGCGGGAGCCCCGGTCCCCTCGGGCCGGCAATCTTGCGGCCCACCGGCATCATGTGCGCTCTCCCCCGCGCCGCGCAAGAGCCGACCGCGATCACGCGGCCGGCTCTTGTCAGCGGATCATTCGCCCGCCGGACGCGCCGCTTACGGCGGGCGGGGCGGGCTCGGCGAGCGGGAATCGGGGGGCCGTGCCTCCCTCCGGCGGGCCTCCTTCGGCCTGGGGCTTCGGCGGCCGAGCTGCCCTGAATCCGGGGCTTCGGCCGCCGAACCTCCCTCGGCCTGGGGCTCCGGCCCCCGGGCTTCTCTAATGCTGGGGCTTCGGCGCCCGGGCCTCCCTCGGCCTGGGCTTCGGCGCCGGGCTTACGGGCGCGGGCAGCCCCGCGGCAGGTCGCCGTTCCGGGACGGGACGCCGCTCAGGACAGCGTGTCCGCCGCCGTCGGCGAGGAGTCCCGCAGGAAGGCGGTGCAGCGCTCGTACTCGTCCTGCTCGCCGATCGCCTGCGCCGCACGGGCCAGCGCGTGCAGGGCCCGCAGGAACCCGCGGTTGGGCTCGTGCTCGAAGGGCACCGGTCCGTGCCCCTTCCACCCGGCCCGGCGCAGGGCGTCCAGGCCACGGTGGTAGCCGGTACGGGCGTAGGCGTACGACTCGACGGTCCGGCCCGCCTGGAAGGCGTCGTCCGCGAGCTGGGCCCAAGCCAGCGAAGAGGTCGGGTACTTGGCCGCGACATCGGCCGGGGCGGCGCCCGAGGCGAGCAGTTCGCGCGGCTCGGGGTCGTCGGGCAGGTGGGTCGGGGGCGGTCCCCCGAGCAGATTCTCGTGAATGGCCATGGCTCAAGTCTGCCTGGTCCCCCCACCGCCCCGGCCCCGGCCCGGGTGACGCCATGGGGCGTGTGGGCTCTGTCGGGAGGTGTAGGGGGTGGTGCCACGGGCGGAGCTCGGACGGAAGCGGGCGGGGAGCCCTGGCCGCAGGAAGGGCCCGGCCACCGGAAGACACGCCGACCGGAGGCCCGGCCACCGCACCCACCACCGCTACCCGCCCCGTGGGCCCTTCCCCGGCTCCCCCGGCTCCAGCGGTGGCGCGGCCACCGCGCAGTGATAGCCGCACTCCGGACGGCAGGTCCGCGCCCCACCCCCTTCGGGCGCCTTTCCCGCCCCTTCCCCGCCCGCCGACCGCTCTCCCGTCCGGCCTCTCTCTTCCCCCGCGGCCCGACCGCCCACCTCACCCGACGGCCTGCCTCCCTCCTCGGACGCGGCCGATTCCCCCGGCTCCTCCCCGTTCCCGGCCGTCCCCCGCAGCTCCCCCGTCCGTACGCCCAGCCAGGCAATGACCGCCCCGACCACCAGCACCCCCGCGCACAGCGGCATGGCCCGCCGGAAGGTGGCGCCGAACTCGTCGGCGGAGCGGTACGCGTCCGGCCCCATGCCCGCCAGCAGCGGCAGCGCGGCCACCGCGACCAGCCCGGCCGCCCGCGCCGCCGCGTTGTTGATGCCGCTGGCCAGGCCCGCGCGGTCGACGTCCACCGAGGCCAGGACCGTCGAGGTCAGCGGCGCGACCAGCGTCACCATCCCCGCGCCCAGCACCAGCAGCGCGGGCAGGACGTCGGCCGGGTACGAGGCGCCCTGCCCGACCCGCGTCATCAGCAGCATCCCGCCGGCGCACAGCAGCGGGCCCACCGTGAGCGGGACGCGCGGGCCGATGCGGCGGCCGAGTTCGCCGGAGCGCGCGGACAGCAGCAGCATCAAGAGGGTCGTGGGCAGCAGCGCGGTGCCGGCGGCCAGCGCCGAGTACCCCGCCACCACCTGGAGCTGGAGCACGGCGAGGAAGAAGAAGCCGCCGAAGGCCGCGTACACGCAGACGGTCACCGCGTTGACGGCGGTGAACTGGCGGGAGGAGAAGATCTCCAGCGGCAGCATGGGGTCCGCCCGGCGGCGTTCGACGCGGACGAAGACCACCGCGAGCACCACCCCGGCCACCGCCGGGACGACCACCTGCGGCGCCGCGCCCCGGCCCGGCGCCGCGATCAGCGCGTACGTCACCGCGCCCAGGGCCAGCGCGCCCAGCACCGCGCCCGGCACGTCGAACCGTCCGTGGGCCGTGGCGCGCCGCTCCCGGGTCTCCGGTACGTGACGCAGCGCCACCGGCACGCAGACCGCCGCCAGCGGCACGTTGAGGAAGAACACCCACCGCCAGCCCGGCCCGTCCACCAGCCAGCCGCCGACGAACGGCCCGACCGCCGCGGCCACGCCACCCAGCCCGGACCAGGCACCGACCGCCCGCGCCCGGTCGTCCGGATGGAAGACCGACTGGAGCACGGCGAGCGAACCGGGGGTGAGCAGCGCCCCGCCGACGCCTTGCAGCGCGCGGGCGACGATCAGCACCCCGGCATTCGGCGCCAGCCCGCACAGCAACGAGGCCACCGCGAACCAGACCACCCCGACCACGAACACCCGCCGCCTGCCGTAGCGGTCGCCGAGCGCACCGCCCAGCAGGATCAGTCCGGCGAGGGTGAGCATGTAGGCGTTGACGGTCCACTGGAGAACGGCCAGGTCGGCGTGGAGGTCGTCACCGATGTGCGGCAGCGCGACGTTGACGACCGTGCTGTCGAGCATCGCCATGCCCGATCCGAGGACGGCCGTCAGCACCACCCAGCGCCCGCGCGGGCCGGACAACCGGATGGCCCCGGGCACGTCCGCCCCACGCCCACCCGTGCCCTTGTCCCCGTACCCGTCCTCGTCCGTGGTGCGCGCCGTACCACCCATACCGCGAGCATGCCTGCCGGAGGGCCGCCCCGCACGGGGAGGAACGGGCCCGGCCGGGCAGCCGCCCCGCGCATGCGAAACGCCCGGCCGGGAAACCCCGGCCGGGCGCAGCAAGCGCGGGAACCGCGCGGCGAGCGCGACGCAGGAAGCGTCAGGCAGCGCTTACTTGATCTTGGTGCCCGTGGAACGCAGGTTGGCGCAGGCCTCGGTGACGCGCTTGGCCATGCCCGCCTCGGCCAGCTTGCCCCAGGTGCGCGGGTCGTAGGTCTTCTTGGAGCCGACCTCGCCGTCGACCTTCAGCACGCCGTCGTAGTTGCGGAACATGTGGTCCGCGACCGGGCGGGTGAAGGCGTACTGGGTGTCGGTGTCCAGGTTCATCTTCACGACGCCGTTCTCCAGCGCGGTGGCGATCTCCTGCTCGGTGGAGCCGGAGCCGCCGTGGAAGACGAAGTCGAACGGGTTCTGCTTGCCGTACTTGGCGGCCACGCCCTCCTGCAGGTCCTTGAGCAGCTCGGGGCGGAGCACGACGTTGCCCGGCTTGTAGACGCCGTGGACGTTGCCGAAGGAGGCGGCGAGCAGGTAGCGGCCCTTCTCGCCCAGGCCCAGGGCCTCGGCGGTGCGCAGCGCGTCCTCGACCGTGGTGTACAGCTCGTCGTTGATCTCGTGGCTGACGCCGTCCTCCTCGCCACCGGTCGGGGTGATCTCGACCTCAAGGATGATCTTGGCGGCGGCGGCCTTGGCCAGCAGCTCCTGGCCGATGGCCAGGTTGTCGGCCAGCGTCTCGGCCGAGCCATCCCACATGTGGGACTGGAACAGCGGGTTCTGGCCCTTGGCGACACGCTCGGCGGAGATGTCCAGCAGCGGGCGGACGTAGCCGTCCAGCTTGTCCTTGGGGCAGTGGTCGGTGTGCAGCGCGACGGTGATGTCGTACTTGGCGGCCACGACGTGCGCGAACTCGGCGAGCGCGACGGCGCCGGTCACCATGTCCTTGTTGTACTGGCCGCCCAGGAACTCCGCGCCACCGGTCGAGATCTGGATGATGCCGTCGCTCTCAGCCTCGGCGAAGCCACGCAGGGCCGCGTGCAGGGTCTGCGAGGAGGTCACGTTGATCGCCGGGTAGGCGAACTTGCCTGCCTTCGCCCGGTCGAGCATCTCGTTGTAGACCTCGGGAGTTGCGATGGGCATCTGTCCGCTCCTTGTGATGTGCGGGTGTGCGTTCTGGGCCCTGACCAGGGGGCGACGACATCGCCGCCCTCATCTTCCCAGACTCGGCCGATTGCTCCACATCGCGCGTGCGCCACGGCCGGGCAGCGAGTGGCCTGTTTCACGTGAAACAGACGAGGAGGAGGTGCCCTGTTTCACGTGAAACAGGGCACCTCCTCCATAAACACCCAGGTCAGGCGGTATAGCCCCACGAACGACGCCCGCGATCCGGCTCACGCCGACGCGAGCGACCTCACCGTCGGCCGCCGCTCAGAACCGGCCAGGCCGGGCCGGGATCGCCGCGCCGGGCACCTATGACGCACGGGTTCCGTCGGCCCCCGGACCAGGCGGCGGACGCCGAGCCGATCACGGCTCCGTCCATCGGCCGTCCCGCCCTCGCTCAGGCCAGGCCCAGATCGCCGAGCTGGTACCCCGTGATGTACGGCAGACCGGCGTCCGCGATGGCGGAGGCGGCCCCGCGGTCCACGATTGTGGCGACCGCGACGACCTCGGCGCCCGCCTCGCGGGCGGCCTCGACGGCGGTCAGCGGCGAGCCCCCGGTGGTGGAGGTGTCCTCCACCACCAGCACCCGGCGGCCCTTGATGTCCGGGCCCTCGATCCGGCGCTGCATGCCGTGCGCCTTCTGGGCCTTCCGGACGACGAACGCGTCCAGCCGACGGCCGCGCGCGGCGGCGGCGTGCAGCATCGACGTGGCGACCGGGTCGGCGCCGAGGGTGAGCCCGCCGACGGCGTCGTAGTCGAGGTCCGCGGTGATGTCCAGCATGAGCTGTCCGACCAGCGGCGCCGCCTCGCCGTCCAGGGTGATCCGGCGGAGGTCGATGTAGTAGTCGGCCTCCTTGCCGGAGGAGAGGATCACCTTGCCGTGGACCACGGCCTTGTTCTTGATCTGTTGCAGCAGCTCGCCGCGTGCGTCGTCGGTCATGCGCACGAGCTTAGGCCAGCCACGACGCCCGGGCCGGAGACGCCCGGAGCACCCGCGGCAAGGACACCCGAGGGCTCGCGGCGGGCGTCCCGGCCCGCGGTGTCAGGCCAGGGTGCGCCAGCTCCACGTCGTGGAGATCTCCAGCGGCTCGATGGGGGTGACCAGGCGCGGCTGCGTGTTGAGACCGTTCGGCGGGCCCGACTGCGGCTCGACGCAGACCGCCTCCTCCTGCTCGTCGTACACGACGACCCACTCGGCGGCGCTGGTGACCTTCAGTTCCATCCGGCCCGGCCAGGTGAGCGTGACGTCCACACCCCGCGGCATCCCGAAGCAGTCGTCCCAGGGACCGGGGCGGGGGTCGACGCGCCGCCCGGTCGGCAGGTGGTCGGAGCCGCGCTCCTCCTGCCACTCCGGCGCGAAGTCGATCCGGATGCCCTCGCCCTCGCCGCCCAGGTGGCGTACGAACCAGGGGTGCCAGCCCGCCTGCGCCGGGAAGGAGTCGTGCCGCGACTCGACCGCCATGGTGAGGGTCACCGAGCCGCCGTCCTCGGCCAGCCGGACGTCCTGCGTCACCGTGCCCGGGTACGGCCAGGGGGCGGCGGGGTCGGACAGGTCGTACGTGAGGGCGGCCGACGTCGCGTCCGCGCGGGCGACCCGCCAGGCGAGGTTGCGCCCCGTGCCGTGAATGGCGTGCGGCGGGGAGTTGACCGGCATCTGGTGCACCTCGCCACCGTTGCGGAACCGCCCGTGCTCGATCCGGCCGCACCACGGGACCATCGGGAAACAGCCGTACTTGGCGCCCTGCCGGAGCAGTTCCGTCCCCGCGACGCGGAGGCTGGCGATCCGGCCGCCGTTGTCCGGGTGCACGGTCAGTTCGGTGTCGCCCGCGGCGAGCCGCACGGCGTGGGCGGGCGCCTGCGGCGCCGTCGTGTCGTTGTCGGAGCTCACGCCCCGACCCTAACCGGCCACCCCGCACCCGGCGCGCCGTCCTCCGGGGCCGGTGCCCACATCGGTCTGCGACGACCGGTGCCCACATCGGTTTGCGACGGCCGGTGCCCGCACTCGTCCTCAACAGCCCGCGCCCGCGCCTTCGGCCGTCACGGCTGGTGCCCGCACCCCGTCCTCAGCGCCAAGGGCGCGGCACCCGGGCCCGCGCCCGCTCCCGTCCATCAAGGCCGGTGCCCGCCACCGTCCTCCACGGGCACGGGCACGGGCGGGGCGGCGCAAGCGCCCTCAGCGCCGCCGCCGCAGCACCCGCCCCACCACCACGGCCGACGCCAGCGCGACCGCGGCGGCCGGGGCCGCCCACCGCAGCACCGACGGGGTGCTGCTCTGGGGCGCCGCGACCGGCGCGTACCGGCCGCGGGGCGGGGCGTGATCGACCTCCTCCGCGCTGCGCCCGATCATCGTGCGGCGGGCGTGCGCGGCCTCGGCCGGGGCGATCCCGGCGATCTCCTCCTCGGCGAGCGGGTCGAGCGAGGGCGGGGGCACCTCACTGTCGAAGACCCGTGAGAAGTCGGCCGCGCCCGGCCCGCCGGACACGGGCGGACCGGCCGCCGGCGGCTCGTCCGCGTCGGCGTTCGTGACCGGCGCGTCGGCGTCGTCGGGGCGGCCCGCCGCGGGCTCGTCCTCCACGGGGAAGTCGGTGAGGTCCGCCGTCAGGTTCGCGGCGAAGCGGTCCAGGAGGCGGCGGCCCGCCGCCTCGGCGACCTGCTCGGTGGCCTCGGCCAGCCGCCCTTCACTGCGGACCGTTCCCGTGCACACCAAGGTGGTGCCGTCGGTCTCGGGCGCGGCCGACGCCTTGAGCCGCACCGTCAACGACGCCTCGGCGGACCCGTCGCCCCGGGCCTCCGTGCCCCGTGCCTGCACGGTGACGGTGTCCGAGGACGGGTCCGACGCCGTCAGGGTCAGGGTGCCGCGGTAGGTGATGGTCGAGCTACCGATGCGCAGGCGCAGCCGCCCCTGCGGCGTGCCGGGGGCGGCGTCGGCGTCGAGTTGGAGGCCCGGGACGCACCGCGTCACCCGCTCCGGGTCGGTGAGCGCCTGCCGGACGGTCGCCAGGGGAAACGGAACGTGCACCTCATGCTCCATGGCATGGGAGCCTACCTAGCGCCCCTGACACCCGCGCCCGGTCCCGTGCAAACTTTCTGCCGCCAAACGCCGCGCACCCCCACTCCCCCACACCTCCACAGCCACTCCGGCACCGACCGCGGCCCCGTCCGGCCACCGATCCGGCCTGGTGTCCCCGCCCCCGACCGGCCACCGATCCGACCTGGCGTCCACGCCCCCGTCCAACCACCGACCCGACCTGGCGTCCACGCCCCCGTCCAACCACCGACCCGACCTGGCGTCCACGCCCCCGACCGGCCACCGACCCGACCTGCGGTCCCCGGCCCCGTCCGGCCACCGACCCGACCCGCTGCCCCGCCCTCGCCCAGCCACCGACCCGACCTGGTACCTCCGCCCCCAACCGACCACCGACCTGACCCGCTGCCCCCGCCCCCATCCACCCACCGCCTCGACCCGCGATTCCCGCCCCGCCACTCGCTCGCCCCAGCGCCACTCGCTCGCCCCAGCGCCACCCGCTCGCCCCAGCGCCACTCACTCCCCATAGCGCGGGTGCACCAGCGTCGACGGCAGCGGCGAGCCCGTCTGCAGACGCGCGAGCAGCTCCCCCGCGGCCCGCAGCGAGGCGGGCGTGAGGGACCGCAGCGCCGGGGCGTCGGGCGCCAGCGCCAACCGCGGCGCCCCCCGCCCGGCCAGGACGAACCCCCAGTACGCGTACCGCTCCCCGGGCCGGTCCGCGTACGCACCGCCGCCCGGCGACGGGAAACCGGCCCGCCCGGCGTCCCCGTCCGGCTCGGCTTCGTCCCCCGCCTCCGCCCCCGCCCGGGCGGAGCGGTCCGGCCCGCCCGAGAAGTCCGGCCGCCGGCCGGGGACCCCGTACGCCACCGTGCCCAGCCCCACGGACCGGAGCGTGGCGACGACCGTCCCGAACGAGCGCGGCCGGAGCAGCGGCGGCCCGGCGTGCACCACCAGGCGGCCACCCGGCGCCAGCGCCCGCCGGACCAAGCCGTAGAACTCCTGGGAGTACAGCTTGGTACTCACCGAGATCCCGGGGTCGGGGAGATCGGAGATCACCACGTCGTACGGGCCGCCACCGCCGCGCCGCGCCCGCTCGCGCAGCCAGTCGAAGGCGTCGGCGGTCGCCACCCGCACCCTGGGGTCGGCGAACGCGTGGCGGTTGAGGGCGGACAGTCCCGGGTCCGTACGCGCCAGCCGCACCACGTCCGGATCGATCTCCACGACCGTCACCGAGCGCACCCCCCGGCAGCGCAGCACCTCGCGGGTGGCCAGCCCGTCCCCGCCGCCCAGCACCAGCACCCTGCCGCGCGGCCCGGCCGCCATGGCGGGGTGCACCAGCGCCTCGTGGTAGCGGTACTCGCTGTCCGCGCTCACCCGCAGCCGCCCGTCCAGATACAGGGCCAGCGGACGCACGTGCCCCTGCCCCCACCCCGTTTCCGCGCGCGGCCCCCGCACCCGGCGCGCCCCGGCACCCACGCCCGCCCGCCCAGCAGAACCCCAGGCCGGCCCCTGCCCCTTCGCGTCCCCGGTTATGACCACTTCCTGTACGTCGCTGCGCACCGCGACCCGGGCCTGGGCCCCGTACACCGCTTCCCGCACGGCCCGCTCGAACGGCGTCGCCAGCACCGCCCCGGCGGCGAGCAGGACGAGCACCATCGCGTTGGCCACGACCAGCACCCACCGGGACCGGACGGTCAGGTCGCCGCCGAACAGCCACAGCACCAGCGCGCCACCCGCCACCACGTTGACCGACCCGGTCAGCAGCGTGCCCGTCAACTGCCCGAGCACCGGCAGGAGGAGGAAGGGGAAGGCCAGCCCGCCGACCAGCGCGCCGACGTAGTCGGCGGCGAAGAGGTCGGCCACCGCCCCGCCCGCGTCCTGCCGCCGGACCCGCTGGATGAGCGTCATCAGCAGCGGCACCTCGGCCCCGATCAGCACCCCTATCGCCAGCGAGAAGCCCACGAGCGCCGACCGCGACTCCCCCCACCAGCCGAAACACGCGTACAAGGCCATCGCCGAACCGCCACCGACCAGGGCCAGCAGCGCTTCGATCACCCCGAACCCGACGGCGGCCCGGCACCGCAGCCGCTTGGCGAGCAGCGAGCCGACTCCCATCGCGAAGACCATGACCGACAGGACCACGGACGCCTGCGTGACGGAGTCCCCGACCAAGTAGGCGGACAGGGCGACCAGTTCGAGTTCGTACACCAGGCCGCAGGCGGCGCAGACGAAGACGACGAGGAGGATGAGCAGACGACCGATCCCGGCCGGTACGGGCAGCCGTGCCGACGCCATGACCTCCAAAGGCCCGGGAGCGCCGGAGGGGACGGGTTCTGGCGGGTCGGTCACTGCGCGAACGCTACGTTACCTTTCCGTGGCCTTCTGTCACCCACACGGGTTCCGTGCGACGCGCACACGGGCGCCTTGAAGCACGGCCGGGCGGCGGGCGAGGAATCCGATCGGCGCCCGCACACCCCGCGACGCCGACAAATCGGCAGCACCCGGCCGCCACCGCTCAGCACTCGCCCACGGCCGCCGTCCGGGCCGGCCCCGCCGACCCCAACGCCTCTACAAGGCCGCCACCGCCCGCACCCCCACCCGCGTGCGGGTCGCCACCAGGCGCCCTTCCTGCGGGTACGCGTGCCACGTCCGCCAGCGCACCTGGCCGCGTTCGCGCTGCGCCAGCATGGCCGTGAAGGCGTGCGGCGATCCAGGGAACGTTCCGGCAAGCCCGTGTGGATGTTCGGCGACGAGGGCGAGCAGCTCCTGCGCCCGCCCGACGAACGACCCTCGGGACAGCGTCTCCACGTGAGCGGCGAATTCGTACTCCCAGTCGCCGATGCGTTTCGCCACCCCCAAAGGGAGCGGTGTGCTGCTGTCCTGCATGCAGGCGACCGTCTCCGAGCACGTGCCGCGCTCCTCCTCCAGCAGCACCTGGTGGGAGGCCCCCAAAAGCCTCAACTGCACCTCCGCCCCGTCCAGTTCGAGATTCAGCACGGCGAGGGCGGGGAGCGGCTCCCGGCCCAACGCCCAGGCCAGATCGGTGGCACGGGTGTCGGTATAGGCCGTCTTCAGGGTGGTGAGCATGGATCGGCTCCGCAAGCACGCAGTGGTTGGTGGGCCGGCCCGCCCCGGGAAGAGGTTCAGGGATAACGACTGTCTGCCGAATCGTGCCCACGTGGGGGTGAGAACTGGAATTCTCCTGAGAGAGAGGGAATCATGAAACCCGCGTGGCTCACAGCGTTTTTACCCATCTTCGACGGGTTTCCATCCCTCAGAGGGCCACTCAGTTCAGTTGTTCAACAACCCCACGCCCAGCGCACGTTGGCACCACCAGCCGCATATGCAATCAAGCATGAGCCGCGCGCATGTGTATTTGGGAGCGGTTGCCCGCCACCAAAAAGGAAACCCAATTCCGGCGGACGACACCGACGTTGGCGGACCGCATGATTTACCGTTCCGACGTATACCGTCCGCGCATATGCCGGGACGCGTTTCGGAAGCCATCGTTTCCGAAACGGGTCCCGGCACAGGTATCGGCACAGGTATCGACACGGGCTCCGGCCCGGGCCTCGTCACGGGCGTCCGCCGCCCACCTGCCACCGACCGCCCGGCCACCTCCGGCTCCCCGGTCACCCCAGCGCCCCAGTCACCCCGGACGCCCCCGTCCGCGCGTACGCCCTTCGGGCTCCCCGCCGCCCTCACCACGCGCCTCGCCGGGGACTTCGCCACCGGCCCGCCCGCGCGTACGTCCTTCAGGCTCCCCCGCCGTTCCGCCCCCGCCCCGGTTCAGGAACCGCCGCAGCCACCCCCGCCTCCACCACCACCGCCGCCGCCCCCGCACGACGAGCCCCCGCCGCAGGACGAGCTCCCGCAGGACGACCCGCCCCCGCACCCGCTCCCCCCGTGGTGGTGATGGCTGCCCCCTCCGCCCCCGGACGCCCACCAACCCGGGCTTTCACCCCCGCGGCTCTTCCGGCTGCGGGACCGGCGCCGGCTCACGGAATCGTTGCGGACGGCCGCGGACACAAGGCTCGCCACCACCACGCAGATGACCACGAAGAACACGAAACCCATCACAGCCCTCTCCTCCCGTTCCCCCGAAGCGCATCCGCTCCGGATGACGCCACACGGAAGCCCCCCGCAGGCCCCCATCGCTCCGGTGCACGTGGCCGTGTCACCGTGCGGTCGTGATGCCCCCGGTCCGCTGAGCCCAAAGCACAGTTGAGGAAGTCCAGAGGTTCGGCGCAGGATGGCGCCCATGGGACGACCGCCGCTCAACCGCCGCCTCGCCGAGTTCGGTACCACGATCTTCGCCGAGATGTCCGCGCTCGCCGTTCGCACGGGCTCCATCAACCTGGGTCAGGGGTTCCCCGACACCGACGGCCCCGAGGAGGTCCGGGAGGCCGCGGTGCGCGCGCTGCGCGACGGCCGGGGCAACCAGTACCCGCCGGGCCCGGGCATCCCCGAACTGCGCACCGCCGTCGCCGACCACCAGCACCGCTTCTACGGCCACCGCGGGCTCTCCTACGACCCCGACACCGAGGTCCTGGTCACCGCCGGCGCGACGGAGGCGATCGCCGCCTCCCTGCTCGCGCTGGTGGAGCCGGGGGACGAAGTGATCGCCCTGGAGCCGTACTACGACTCGTACGCGGCGTGCGTGGCGATGGCGGGCGGCACCCGCGTCCCCGTCACCCTGCGCCCGGCGGACGAGAACGGCGGCGTGGACGGCGCCGGGGACAGCGCCTACGTCCTCGACCTGGACGAACTGCACGACGCCGTCACCGACCGGACCCGCCTCATCCTCCTCAACACCCCGCACAACCCCACCGGCACCGTCCTGAGCCACGACGAACTCGCCGCCGTCGCCCGCCTCGCCGTCGAACGCGACCTCCTGGTCGTCACCGACGAGGTGTACGAGCACCTGGTCTTCGAGGGCGAGCACATCCCGCTCGCCTCGTTCCCGGGGATGCGGGAGCGCACGGTCACCATCGGGTCGGCGGGCAAGACGTTCTCCTTCACCGGCTGGAAGGTCGGATGGGTCACCGCCGCACCGGAGTTGCTGAGCGCCGTCCGCTCCGCCAAGCAGTTCCTCACCTACGTGTCGTCCGGGCCGTTCCAGTACGCGGTCGCCGAGGCGCTCGCCCTCCCCGACAGCTACTTCACGGCCCTCCGCGAGGACCTGCGGGCCAAACGCGACCTGCTGGCGGACGGCCTGGCCGGGGCCGGTTTCCGCGTCTTCCGGCCGGCCGGCACGTACTTCGTCACCACCGACATCCGGCCCCTGGGCGACGCGACCTCCCACGGCGGCGACGGATTCGCCTTCTGCCGGGCGCTCCCCGAGCGGGTCGGCGTCGTGGCCATCCCCAACGCCGTCTTCTACGACCACCAGGACCAGGGCGCCCCGTTCGTACGGTTCGCCTTCTGCAAGCGGACGACGGTCCTGGAGGAGGCGGTGAGCCGCCTCAAGGCCCTGGCGGAGTGACCGTTCGCCAAGCCGGGGAAGCGGGCCGGGGAAGCGGGCCGGGGAAGCCATGGCTCTGGCGGCGTGGCCCTTTTGCACGCCGACGGGCGCGAGGCTGTGCCGCGGTGCGGCCCCCTCAGTGCGCCCGGCCCGCGACCGCCGCGCCGCTCACCGCGCCTCCCAGCGGTGTGCGGCGTTGGCCTCCGCCACCTTGACGCTCAGCGCCTCTCTCGGGGTCAGCGGTTCCACCGCCGCCCGTTCCGCCTCCCACTCCCGGCCGCCGCCGACCGGCCGCAGCCAGACGCGGGAACCGGACACGTCCATCACTTCACCGACGCGATCGCGCTTCGTGTCCCGGGCGCACTTCCCGACCACGAGCCCCGGCGACTCCTCCGCACGCGGACTCACTTCACGGCTCCTCTCACTCCCGAGATGACGGCTCGGGACCGACGGTTGATGCTCTGGAGCGCCGCGCCACCCGGCCCCCCGAGCCGGTCGCCCCGGCTCGCTCCGGGACCGTCCGTCCTGCCGGAACCGCCCGCCCTGGGGAAGGCCGCCGCGCTCCCCGCGGCGGACGGCGCCCGCCGCGGGCCCCGTGCGGCGTGTCCGGCCCGGCGCCGCGGGCCGTCCGTGGCGGCGGTGCACGACGGTCGCGGACCCAGTATTTCCCTCAGCGGCCCCGCCATGCCGCGACCGCGCGCCCCGCTGCCGGCGCACGCCCGGTTTCCCACGCGGGCCCGCCGGGCGCGGCCCTTTCGCGCGGGGACGGTGGGGAGGTCGCGGGCCCGTGTGCCCGCGTCTTTGTGCCGGGGGACGCGGACGCCGTACGGGCATCCGGCCTCGTCCGAAGACGTCCGGGAGGCGGCGATGGGCGCGCGGGCGAGTGCGGACGCGCGGAAGCGGCGCGCCAGGGAGTCCGCATACCGTGCGGCCACCCGTCGCGCGCCGGTCCGCCGACCGTAGGTGCCGTTGTCGTTCGAGGTGCTCACTGCCATCGGGCTACCTCGCTGGGCCGCCGTCAAACAACGGACGAGATCACTACTTTGGGTAGATGACGCGTCGCCCTGCGGACGGGACCGCCGTGGACCCGCTCGCGAGGACGGGCGACTGCCGTGAGGGACCTCCGCACCCTGCGCTTCGGCGTGCGGCTGACGGGCCGCCGCTCCGGTGCGCGGGCCACGCGGGCGCCCGCCCGGAGGCCGGGGCGCGGGCCTTCGGTCATCCTGGGCGTGGGAAGGAGTCGACCATGCCCGTGACCCGGGGAATCGACCACGTCGGCGTCACCGTGCCGGACCTCGACGCCGCCACGGACTTCCTGGTCCGCGCGCTGGACGCCCAGGTGCTCTACGACACGCTGCCGCGCGGGCAGGGGCCCAAGGGCGGCCCGGAGACCACCGCGCGACTGGGCGTCCCGGAGGGGACGGAGGAAGTGGCCATCCGGATGCTGCGGCTGCCGGGCGGGCCCGGCGTGGAGCTGTTCGAGTTCCGGGGGCCGCGGCAGCGCGAACCGGCGCTCCCGTGCGACGTCGGGTGGCAGCACCTCGCCCTGTACGTGGACGACGTTCCGGCGGCGTGCGCGGCGGTCCGCGCGGCGGGCGGCACGGTACTGGCCGAGCCGCAGCCCCTCCCCGGCCCCGAGTCCGCGCCGCGCAACGTCTTCACCTACTGCCGTACGCCCTGGGGCAGCACCATCGAGTTGCTGAGCCACCCCGACCCGATGCCGTACGAGCAGCGGACGGAACTGCGCCGGTGGCGACCGGGGGACGGCTTCCGGCACTGAGGGGTGCGGGTGGTGGGTGGCGCTTCGTGTCCGGGTCGGTGGCCGTGGGTGGGGGGCTCTGCCCCAGTTCGGGGCGGGTGGCTGCGGACGGTGCCCGATCCCCGGCTCCGGGCCGGTGGCTGTGGATGGTGCCCGCTTCCGGCTCGGGAACGGTGGCCGTTGCTCCGATCTCGGGCCGGTGGCTGTGGACGTTGCCCGTTCCCCGGCTCCGGGCCGACGGTCGCGGACGTTGCCCGCTCCCGGCTCAGGACCGGTGGCCGCTGCCCTGGGCCGATGGCCGTTGCCCAGGCCCCGAACCGATGGCCGCGCGGGCCACCCGGTCGGCCGTCCGCCGGTCGCGGGCGGCGCGTCGGCCGCCCAAAGTCGTGGGTGCCGGGGCGCCTCCGGGCGCGGTTCCGGTACCCGCTGCCGCCCGTACCGGAGGTGCCCGTGTCCGCCGCCGAGACCGTCGACGCCGCGACCGGGGCGACCGGCGCGACCGGGACGACCGGAACGACTGGCGTGACCGGGACGACTGGGACGGCTGGCGCATCCGGGGCGAAGGCCGGAAGGCCGGGCGCGGGGAGCGCGCCCGGTTCGATACGCGGCGCGTGTGGCCGTCTGCGCGCGGCCCTGCGCGGCGCTGCGCCCGCTCTCGCGCTGTTCGTGGCCGTCCGGTGCGCCGGCGTGCTGTGCACGACGTTGTGGGCCTGGCGCATCGGGCGCCATCCCCGCAACCTCCTGGGGACGTCCTGGGACTCCCGCTGGTACCTGAGCATCATGCGGCACGGCTACGGCGCCCCGGCCCCGGCGTGGCCCCGCATACCCGACGCGGACCTGGCCTTCTTCCCGCTCTATCCCTGGCTCGTCCGGGCCGTGACGCGGGTGCTGCCGCTGCGGGGCGTCGACGCGGGGCTGCTCGTCTCCTGGATGGCGGCGGCCGTGGCGGCCTGGGGGATCTTCGCGGTCGGCGCGCACCTGCGCGGACGGCGCACCGCGACGATCCTGGTGGCGCTGTGGGCCCTGCTGCCGCAGGCAGTCGTCCAATCGCTGAGCTACACCGAGAACCTGCTCACCGCGCTCGGCGCCTGGTCGCTGTACGCCCTGCTCACCCGGCGCTGGCTGGTCGCCGGCGCGCTGGCCGCGCTCGCCGGCCTCGCCCGCCCCAGCGCCCTGGCCGTCGCGGCGGCGGTGATGGCGGCGGCGGCCGTCGAACTGTGGCGGGGGACGGTACGGCCTGACCGATGGGCGTGGGTGCGAAGGCGCGATACCGGATCCGGCCCGGCGCCCACCCTCCGTACGGACACGAGGCCCGGTCCGGCGCCCACCCTCCGCACGGACACGAGGCCCGGCCCGGCGCCCACCTTC
The DNA here is from genome assembly GCF_040611095.1 of Streptomyces sp. NPDC003077. Classification (NCBI taxonomy): domain Bacteria; kingdom Bacillati; phylum Actinomycetota; class Actinomycetes; order Kitasatosporales; family Streptomycetaceae; genus Streptomyces; species Streptomyces sp. NPDC003077. The sequence continues at coordinate 118,667 of NZ_JBEXNM010000014.1, forward strand.
CGCACGGCGGATTCCGCATCCGGTCTCCGCGGGGCGGCCCTCCGTACGGATTCCCCGCCCCGCGAAGTGCCTCCGCGCCCCCGCGCGCGACGGCCGTCCGGCGCGCCGCCGTCCCCCGCCCGCGTCCTGGTCGCGGCGCTGCTGGCGCCCGTCGGATGGCTCGGCTACACCCTGTGGGTCGGCCGGTGTACCGGCGAAGGGCCGCTCGGATACTTCCGGGTGCAGGCGCGCTGGGGGTCCCGTTTCGACTTCGGCGTGGACGCCCTGCGGTCCGTCAAGCACCTGGTGCTGCACAAGGACGTGCTGGCCCATTACATGGTCGTGGCGATCTGCGCGGCGGCCCTGCTGTTGTTCGCGCTGCTGGTGCTCGACCGGCCGCCGCCGGCGCTGCTCGTCTACAGCGGGGCGCTGCTGGTCATGGCGCTGGGCGGCACGGAGTTCTTCGCGTCCAAACCCCGGTTCCTGGTCCCGGCCTTCCCGCTGCTGCTCCCCGTCGCGGTGACGCTGACGAGAGCCCACCGACGCACGGTCATGGTGACCGGGGGCGCGCTGGCCGCGCTGTCCCTGGGCTACGGGCTCTACCTGCTCACCGTCTCGTCCGTTCCCTTGTGAGCCGGACGTACGCGCGAGGTCACGGACCGGGTCCACGTACGGCGTTACGAGCCGGAGGGCCGGAGCTCGCGCAGCCCCCTACGAGCCGGAGCGCACGCCCTGTCGAAGCTACGGCGCACGCCCTACCGAAGCAGCGGCGCACGCCCTCGCGCACCGGCGCGCAAACGGGCCCCCGGGGAGCGGAACACGCTCTCCCGGGGGCCCGTCGCCCGATGGCCGGTCGGCACCCTGGCGTACCGCCTGGGGTACCGGTCGGCCCCGGGCTCACGCCTGGTCGTCGCCCGGCTTCTCGTCGGAGTCGCCCTCGCCCTCGACCTCCAGGCCGAGCTGCTCGGCCATCCACCGGTCGAACTCGATCGACGCGCGGACCCAGCTGACCGTGCTCGAAACGAAGTGCTCCAGCGCGACGCCGGTACCGATCAGCATCGAACCCTCACCGATCAGACGGACGGTGCCGTCGTCGTGGGTGTGGGTGTAGACCTTCGGCCACAGGGTGCGGCGGTTCCAGTCGTCGATCGCCTCCAGCAGCTTCGGCTTGTCGTCGATGCCGTGCGGGCGGTCGTAGAAGGTGCGGACGGAGAAGATCTGCTGCTCTTCCTCACCGCGGAACATGAAGTACGTGCGGAACTGCTCCCACGGCGCGGCGAGGTCTCCCTCCTCGTCGACGACGTACTTCAGCTCCATCTGGTCCAGGAGCTGCTTGACCAGGTCCTGGTCGGGCACGACGGGACCATCAGGCCCCGACGGCTGGGGTTCGGGCTGGCCCCCGAAATTCGGAATCGAGGACGGGTCGATGCTCACCGTGGAATTCCCTTCGTATGGTCCCCGCCATCCTCCACCATCCCCGCCCCGTCCTGGCAACCCCGTGCGCCGCCGAAGCCGCGGTGTCGGTACGAACGGCCCGCCACGGGGGCCAAGGCCGGTACCGGAACCGGCCCGCGCACACGGGACCCCCGCCGGAACAGCCCCCGCCCCGAGAGCCGGAGCGGGCCCGCCCCGAGATCCGGAACAGGTCCCGCCCCGAGGGCCGGAGCGGCCCCCTCACGCGGGGCCCACCCCCTCCCTCACCGCCTCAGCGCTTCCCCTCCACCGTCAGCCGCTCGCCGTCCTCGCTCACGTCCACCCGCACGGTGTCCCCGTCCAGGACCTCGCCCGACAGGATCGCGCGGGCGAGCTGGTCGCCGATGGCCGTCTGGACCAGGCGGCGCAGCGGCCGGGCCCCGTACGACAGGTCGGGGGCGCCCTGCGGGCGGTCGATGACCGGCTCCTGCCCGAGCCAGGCCAGCCAGGTCAGCGCGCGGTCCGTGACATCCAGCGTCAGGCGGCGGTCGGCCAGACGGCGCTGGAGGTGGTCGATCTGGATGCGCGCGATGCGCTGGAGCTGGTCGGTGCCCAGCGGGTGGAAGACCACCAGGTCGTCCAGCCGGTTGAGGAATTCCGGACGGAAGGAGGTGCGGACGGTCTCCAGCACCTTGTCCTTCTTCTGGTCCTCCTTCAGGAGCGGATCCATCAGGAAGGTGGAGCCGAGGTTGGAGGTCAGGATGAGGAGGGTGTTGCGGAAGTCCACCGTCCGGCCCTGGCCGTCCGTCAGCCGCCCGTCGTCCAGCACCTGAAGGAGGACGTCGAAGACGTCGTGGTGCGCCTTCTCCACCTCGTCCAGCAGGACCACGCTGTACGGGCGGCGGCGCACCGCCTCCGTGAGCTGGCCGCCCTCCTCGTAACCGACGTACCCGGGGGGCGCGCCGACGAGCCGGGCCACACTGTGCTTCTCGCCGTACTCGCTCATGTCGATGCGGACCATCGCCCGCTCGTCGTCGAAGAGGAAGTCCGCGAGCGCCTTGGCCAGCTCGGTCTTGCCGACGCCGGTCGGGCCGAGGAAGAGGAACGATCCGGTGGGGCGGTCCGGGTCGGCGATCCCGGCCCGGCTGCGGCGTACGGCGTCGGAGACCGCGCGCACCGCCTCGGCCTGCCCGATCAGCCGCTTGCCGAGCTCGTCCTCCATCCGCAGCAGCTTCTGCGTCTCGCCCTCCAGCAGGCGGCCCGCCGGGATGCCGGTCCAGGAGCCCACCACGTCCGCGATGTCGTCCGGGCCGACCTCCTCCTTGACCATGGACTCCTTGGACGCCTCCTGCTCGGCCTCCACCCGGGCGGCCTCCTCCAGCTCCCGTTCCAGGCCGGGGATCTCCCCGTAGAGCAGCTTGGAGGCGGTGTCGAAGTCGCCGTCGCGCTGGGCGCGCTCGGCCTGGCCGCGCAGGTCGTCCAGCTTCTCCTTGAGCTCGCCGACGCGGTTGAGGCCCTGCTTCTCCTTCTCCCAGCGGGCGGTCAGGCCGCGCAGCTCCTCCTCCTTGTCGGCGAGGTCCTTGCGCAGCTTCTCCAGCCGCTGGACGGAACCGGCGTCGGTCTCGTTGCGCAGCGCCAGCTCCTCCATCTTGAGCCGGTCCACCGCGCGCTGGAGCTCGTCGATCTCCACGGGCGAGGAGTCGATCTCCATACGGAGCCGGGACGCGGCCTCGTCCACCAGGTCGATGGCCTTGTCCGGCAGGAACCGCGAGGTGATGTAGCGGTCGGAGAGGGTCGCCGCGGCGACCAGGGCGGAGTCGGCGATCTGCACCTTGTGGTGCGCCTCGTACCGGCCCTTGAGGCCGCGCAGGATGGCGACGGTGTCCTCCACGCTCGGCTCGGCGACCAGCACCTGCTGGAAGCGCCGCTCCAGCGCCGGGTCCTTCTCGATGCGCTCGCGGTACTCGTCCAGCGTCGTCGCGCCGACCATCCGCAGCTCGCCGCGGGCCAGCATGGGCTTGAGCATGTTGCCCGCGTCCATCGCCGAGTCGCCGCCGGCGCCGGTGCCGACGACCGTGTGGAGCTCGTCGATGAACGTGATGATCTGCCCGTCGCTGGACTTGATCTCGGCCAGGACGGTCTTCAGCCGCTCCTCGAACTCGCCGCGGTACTTGGCCCCGGCCACCATCGCGCCGAGATCCAGCGCCACCAGCCGCTTGTTGCGCAGCGACTCGGGGACGTCACCCTTCACTATGCGCTGGGCCAGCCCCTCCACGACGGCGGTCTTGCCGACGCCGGGCTCGCCGATGAGCACCGGGTTGTTCTTCGTCCGCCGCGAGAGCACCTGCACCACGCGGCGGATCTCCTGGTCCCGGCCGATGACCGGGTCGAGCTTGCCCTCGCGCGCCGCGGCCGTGAAGTCCGTGCCGAACTTCTCCAGCGCCTTGTACGTGCCTTCCGGGTCCGGCGTGGTCACTCGTTGCCCGTTCCTGTTCTTCTCGAACGCGTCCAGCAGCTTCTTGGCGGACGCGCCCTGATCGTCCAGCAGCTCCCCGGTCCGGCCGCCCTTGGCGGCGATGCCGATCAGAAGGTGCTCGGTGGAAATGTAGGCGTCGCCCAGCTCCTTGGCCCGCTGCGACGCGTCCGCGATCACGGCCAGCAGGTCGCGGTCGGGCTGCGGCGGGGCGACCGTGGACCCCTGGGCGCTGGGCAGCGCCGCGAGCTGCCGCTCGGCCCCCGAACGCAGCGCGGCGGCGTCCGCCTCGACGGCCGCCAGCAGATCCATGATGTTCTCGTTGTCCTGCCCGGCGAGCAGGGCGAGCAGCAGGTGCGCGGACGTCATGTCCGCGTGCCCCGAGGTCACCGCCCGCTCGTTGGCGGCGCTCAGCGCCTCCCGGCTCTTGTTGGTCAGCTCGGCGTCCACGTTCTCCCGCTCCTCCTCGTGCTCTGCGTCCGAGTACTCCCGTACTCCGCCACCAAATCCGGCAAACCCGGCGGTCCTGCCTGTGCCAACGTGCGATAAGTTGAGTCTATTCCACTCAAGGATGGAATGGGGCGGGGAGTGGGGACGAGCCGGGGACGCCCTGCGGCACCGTGGCCTCGTTCATATCGGCCGATGTGATCGTCAACCTTTGGTGATCATCTTCTCGTAGGGGTGAAGCGGGGCGAAGAAGCGCTCGAAGACGGCACTGACGCGTCAGGCTGGCCATCAACAACGAGGAGGTGCAGCATGACGGTCATGGCAGAAGCGCCAACGTCCAACGGCAACAGCGAGACCCTCCTGGAGCAACTGTTCGCCATGGAGACCCCGAAAGGGTCCCGGGCCGAGCTGATCGAGGGGGAATTCGTCGTGTCACCGGCTCCGGACGGCGATCACCAGGACGCCATCGACATCATCGTCAGCCAGGTGTACGTACGCTCGCGCACACCGATGCAACAGTCGGGGAACTCGGGATTGGTCGTCCCGGGAGGGCCCGAGGCGCTGGATGAGTACCTGATTCCCGACATCACCTTCGCCCCACGGGAATTGCGGCTGTTCCGGGGAGCCTCACACCGTATGGCCTGCGACGGCATCGCCATGGTCACCGAGGTCACCTCCACGCGCGGCCACAAGGACCGGGACCAGAAACGCCGTTCCTACGCTCGGGCGGACATCCCCCTCTACCTCCTCATCGACCGCGACAACGCCACGTCCACCCTGTTCAGCGAGCCTTCCCACGGCGACTACGTGGACCGCACCACCGTGTCCTTCGGCAAACCCCTCCCCCTCCCCGACCCCTTCGGCTTCGAGCTCGACACCTCCGATTTCCTCTGACCGGGGCCCGATTACCCTTCCCCCATGGCCCACGACCTCGACGCCCTCGGCCCCGACTACCTCGCCTTCTGGGCCGAGCGCCACGTCGCGACCCTGACCACCCCGCGCCCCGACGGCTCGCCGCACGTCACGCCCGTCGGGGTCACGTTCGACGCTGGCCAGCGGATCGCGCGGGTGATCACCAGCAAGGGCAGCAAGAAGGCGTCGAACGTCCTGGCCGCCGGTCCGGACGGCGCACGGGTCGCGCTCTGCCAGGTGGCCGGGAAGCGGTGGGCGACGCTGGAGGGCGTGGCGCGGGTCCGTACGGACGCGGACGCCGTCGCCGACGCGGAACGGCGCTACGCGGTGCGCTACGAGCGCACCCCCCGCCCCAACCCGGAACGCGTCCTCATCGAGATCACCGTCACCAAGGCACTCGGCCGCGCCTGACCGAGACCGCGGCGACGAAAGCTCACGCCCGCACCCGACCCGTCAGCGAACGCGACAAGGGCCCGTCACCTCCCGAAGGAGGCAACGAGCCCTGGCCACACAAACAGACCGACCTCAGTCCGTCGCCCGCTTGGGCCGCCACACCACCAACGCGCTCGCCTGCTGCACGTCCTCGTACGGGACGAGATCCCGCCGATAGGACGCGTGCACCTGGGCCTCGCGCTGCTGCATGGCAGCGGCGGCGCCCTCGACCGCGTGCTGGAGTTCGGCGACGCGCTGGCGCAGCGCGGCGACCTGGTTCTCCAGCTCGATGATGCGCTTGATGCCGGCGAGGTTGATGCCCTCGTCCTGCGACAGCCGCTGGACCTCCCGCAGGAGTTCGATGTCACGGGCCGAGTAGCGACGGCCGCGTCCGGCCGTCCGGTCCGGGGAGACCAGGCCGAGGCGGTCGTACTGCCGCAGCGTCTGCGGGTGCAGTCCGGAGAGCTGGGCCGCGACGGAGATGACGTACACCGGCGACTCTTCGGTCAGTTCATAGGGGTTACGACTGCGCCCGCCCCGGCTCTCCATCTCATGCTCCCTTCGCGGCCTGGAACAGCTCCGCCCGCGGATCCTCGTCCGCGGTCGCCTCTCGGTAGGTTTCCAGCGACTCCCGTGCCTTGTCACTGAGGTCCTTGGGGACGAGTACCTCGACGGTGACCAGGAGGTCGCCGCGGGTGCCGTCCTTGCGCACCGCGCCCTTGCCGCGGGCGCGCATGGTCCGCCCGTTGGGCGTGCCGGCCGGCAGCTTGAGCGTCACCGGGGGCCCGCCCAGCGTCGGAACCCGCACCTCCCCGCCGAGCGCCGCCTCCGGGAAGGTGACGGGCACGGTGACGGTGAGGTTGTCGCCCTTGCGGCCGAAGACCGGGTGCGCGTCGACGTGGACGACGACGTACAGGTCGCCGTTGGGACCGCCGCGCTCCCCCGGGGCGCCCTTGCCGCGCAGCCGGATGCGCTGCCCGTCCGAGACGCCCGCGGGGATGCGGACCTGCAACGTGCGCGCGCTGGTGGCGCGCCCGCTGCCCTTGCAGACCTCGCACGGGTTCTCGGCGATCAGGCCGCGGCCCTTGCAGTCCACGCACGGGTCGGTGAGCGAGAAGCCGCCCCCGCCGCCGCGCGAGACCTGGCCGGTGCCGACGCAGGTCGGGCACACCCGGGGGGTGCCGTTCTTGTCGCCGGTGCCCGAACACGCCTTGCAGGGCGCCTGGCTGGACATCCGCAGCGGGACCGTGGCCCCGTCCACCGCCTCGGTGAAGCTGAGCGTCACCTCGGACTCGACGTCCTGGCCGCGGCGCGGCTGCGTGCGCGTGCCGGCGCCGCCACCGCGGTTGAACAGGCCGCCGAAGACGTCCCCGAGGCCGCCACCGAAACCGCCGGAGCCGCCCTGGGCGCCGCCTCCGAAGAGGTCGCCCAGGTCGAAGTTGAACGATCCGCCACCGGCGCCGGGACCGGGGCGGAAGCCGCCGTTCCCGAAGAGCGTCCGTGCCTCGTCGTACTCCTTGCGGCGCTTGGGGTCACCGAGGACGTCGTTCGCCTCGGAGATCTCCTTGAAGCGCTCCTCGGCCTTGGCGTCGCCCTTGTTGGCGTCCGGGTGGAACTCGCGGGCGAGCTTCCGGTACGCCTTCTTGATCTCCGCCTCGGTGGCGTCCTTCGGGACGCCGAGGACCTTGTAGTAGTCCTTCTCGACGAAGTCCTTGGTGCTCATCCTCGACGTCCCTCCTCCCGTGCTTCCTTACAGTGCGCTCGCGCGTCAGCCCTCGTCCGGGCCACCGCTCTCCTCGTCCTTGGCGTCGGCGCCCTTGGCACCGTCGCCGGACTGCTCGGAGCCGGCCTTGCCGCCCTGCGCGGACGACCCGGGCTGCGGTTCGGCGACCGCGACCCGCGCGGGGCGAATCGTTCGGTCACCGATGCGATACCCGGGCTGCAGGATCGCGACGCAGGTCGTCTCGGTGACGTCCGGCGCGTACGAGTGCATCAGGGCCTCGTGGATCGTCGGGTCGAAGGGCTCGCCCTCCTTGCCGAACTGCTGGAGGCCCAGCTTGGCGACCACGGTCTCCAGCGACTCGGCCACCGACTTGAAGCCGCCGACCAGCTCGCCGTGCTCGCGGGCGCGGCCGATGTCGTCGAGCGTGGGGAGCAGCTCGGACAGGAGGTTCGCCGCGGCGACCTCCTTGACCATGACGCGGTCCCGCTCCACCCGACGGCGGTAGTTCTGGTACTCCGCCTGCAGCCGCTGGAGGTCGGCGGTGCGCTCGGAGAGCGCCGCGCGGGCCTGGTCCAGCTGTGCGGACAGAGCAGTGTCCTGGTTCTCGTCCCCGGCCGGGGCCGGGCCCGCCTGCTCGGCGGACCCGGCGTCCTGCGCCGCGTCGTCGGAGGACTGTGCGGCGTCAGAGGGGACGTCGGGCTTCTCGTCGAAACCCGGGGTCTCCTCCGTCACGCGGCACCGTCCTTCTTCGGCTTGTCCTCGTCGACGATCTCGGCGTCGACCACGTCGTCGTCGGCCTTGGCCTGGTCGGCACCGGGGGCACCCTGGGCGCCGCCCGCCGCGCCGGCGGCCTGGGCGTCGGCGTACATGGCCTGGCCCAGCTTCTGGCTGACCGCGGCGACCTTCTCGGTCGCGGTGCGGATCTCGGCCGTGTCCTCGCCCTTGAGCTTCTCCTTCAGCTCGGCGACGGCGGTCTCGACCTCGGTCTTCACCTCGGCGGGAACCTTGTCCTCGTTGTCCTTGAGGAACTTCTCCGTCTGGTAGACGAGCTGCTCGCCCTGGTTGCGGGACTCGGCGGCCTCGCGGCGCTTGTGGTCCTCCTCCGCGTACTGCTCGGCCTCGCGCATCATGCGGTCGATGTCGTCCTTCGGCAGCGCGGAGCCGCCGGTGACGGTCATCTTCTGCTCCTTGCCGGTGCCCAGGTCCTTGGCCGCGACGTGCATGATGCCGTTGGCGTCGATGTCGAAGGTGACCTCGATCTGCGGGACGCCGCGCGGGGCCGGCGGCAGGCCCGTCAGCTCGAACATGCCGAGCTTCTTGTTGTACGCCGCGATCTCGCGCTCGCCCTGGTAGACCTGGATCTGGACGGAGGGCTGGTTGTCCTCGGCGGTGGTGAAGATCTCCGAGCGCTTGGTCGGGATCGTGGTGTTCCGCTCGATCAGCTTGGTCATGATGCCGCCCTTGGTCTCGATACCGAGGGACAGCGGGGTGACGTCCAGCAGGAGGACGTCCTTGACCTCACCCTTGAGGACACCGGCCTGGAGGGACGCGCCGATGGCGACGACCTCGTCCGGGTTCACACCCTTGTTGGCCTCCTTGCCGCCGGTCAGCTCCTTGACGAGCTCGGCGACGGCCGGCATACGGGTGGAACCGCCGACCAGGACCACGTGGTCGATCTCGGACAGCTGGATGCCGGCGTCCTTGATGACGTTGTGGAACGGGGTCTTACAGCGCTCCAGGAGGTCCGCGGTCAGCTGCTGGAACTGCGCGCGGGTGAGCTTCTCGTCCAGGTGGAGCGGGCCCTCGGCGGAGGCGGTGATGTAGGGCAGGTTGATCGTCGTCTCGGTGGAGGACGACAGCTCGATCTTCGCCTTCTCCGCGGCCTCGCGCAGACGCTGCAGCGCCATCTTGTCCTTGGACAGGTCGACGCCGTGGCCGTTCTGGAACTGCTTGACCAGGTAGTCGACGACGCGCTGGTCCCAGTCGTCACCACCGAGGTGGTTGTCACCGTTGGTGGCCTTCACCTCGACGACGCCGTCGCCGATCTCCAGCAGCGAGACGTCGAAGGTGCCGCCACCGAGGTCGAAGACCAGGATGGTCTGGTCGTCCTTCTCCAGGCCGTAGGCCAGCGCGGCGGCGGTGGGCTCGTTGACGATGCGCAGGACGTTCAGACCCGCGATCTCGCCGGCCTCCTTGGTGGCCTGGCGCTCGGAGTCGTTGAAGTACGCCGGGACGGTGATGACGGCGTCCGTCACCTTCTCGCCCAGGTAGGCCTCCGCGTCCCGCTTCAGCTTCTGCAGGATGAAGGCGCTCATCTGCTGCGGGTTGAAGTCCTTGCCGTCAAGGTTGATCTTCCAGTCGGTGCCCATGTGGCGCTTGACCGACCGGATGGTGCGGTCCACGTTCGTGACCGCCTGGCGCTTGGCGACCTCGCCGACCAGCACCTCGCCGTTCTTCGCGAAGGCGACGACGGACGGCGTGGTCCTGGCGCCCTCGGCGTTGGTGATGACGGTGGGCTCACCGCCTTCGAGAACACTGACGACGGAGTTAGTCGTGCCCAGGTCGATGCCGACCGCACGTGCCATTTCGATTCCTCCAGCTGACTTGAGTGGAACAGGCTCAAGGGTGCAGCACCGGCCCCGACCTGTCAACAGACCTGAGTCTTACCCGCTCAACTTTTATATCGGGCTTACGTTCACACGCCCGGGCTGTGACCCGTAAGGACCCGAAAGGGGTACCCGGGGTTGCCTGCGGCGACGCGGGGGCCTTTCGTGCGGGGGTGGGGCCTGTCGGCGGGTGCCGCTCGGTGGGTCGTGCGCCTTCTCTTCCCTAGAGGCGGGGGCCCGTGGCGGGTGCGGTCCGGTGGTCTTGCGCCTTTTGTTTCGTACGGGGTCGGGGCCGCCCCGGGGTACCTCCTCGCGGCAGTTGCGCTTACCCGACGAGATCTCGGGACGGGGCCGCCGCGCCCCAGTCCGCTGCGGGGGCACCCCGGGACGTCCCCTTCCGCCGGCTCGGCGACTGATCGCCGGTGGGGGCTTCCCTGCCTCAGACGACGCTTACGAGTACGAGTCCGGGCCCCGCATTCCGAAGGCGCGGTAGCCGGGAGCCCCCGAGCGACGAAGATCACCCTCCGCACACCGCAGATCACGGCCCGGGCGACGCAGATCACCGGCCGGGCGGCTTCATGGCGCTCCGGATAGTGGGTAACCTCAGCGCAGACCGGAAAAGTTACTGCTTAGTAATGGTTCGCCCCCGAACCTCCGGCCCTCAGGAAAACCCGCCCCCCAGACCCAGAATTCCCGCACTCGCAGGCCCGAGGAGCCACCCATGCAACTCGCCGCGATCATCGTGTCGCTGGTCCTCACCGCGGTCGGCGTCGCGCTGCTCGGCCGCGCTGTCGCGCAGTTCGTGCGCTTCTTCAAGCTCGGCTCGCCGGTCCCGGCGGGCAGCCGGACCGACAACCCCTATCAGCGCAGCGTCACCCTGGTCCGGGAGTTCCTCGGCCACACGCGCATGAACCAGTGGGGCATCGTCGGCATCGCCCACTGGTTCGTCGCCATCGGCTTCCTGACGCTGCCGCCGACGATCGTCAACGCGTACGGCCAGCTGTTCAAGGCCGACTGGACACTGCCCGTCATCGGCGACTTCCTGCCGTACGAGCTCTACATCGAGTTCATCGGCACGATGACAACGCTCGGCATCCTGGTGCTGATGGTCATCCGGCTGCTGAACCTGCCCGGCCGCGCCGGCCGCAAGTCGCGGTTCGCCGGCTCCACGGCCTGGCAGGCGTACTTCGTCGAGTACGTCATCTTCACCATCGGCCTGGCGATCATGGTGCTGCGCGGCCTGGAGGGCGCCCTGCACGGGGTCGAGGGGTACGACCCGGCGTACTTCGCCTCGTACCCGCTGGTCCTGGCCTTCAAGGGGCTGAGCGTCACGGCGCTGCAGAACCTCGTCTACGTCTTCGCGATGATCAAGCTGGGCACGACCATGATCTGGATGATCACGGTCAGCGTGAACATCGACATGAGCATCGCCTGGCACCGCTTCCTGGCCTTCCCCAACATCTGGTTCAAGCGCAACGCGGACGGCGCCACGGCCCTGGGCGCGCTCCAGCCGATGACGAGCGCGGGCAAGCCGATCGACTTCGAGGACCCGGGAGAGGACGACCAGTTCGGCGTCTCCCAGGTCGAGCACTTCTCCTGGAAGGGCATCCTCGACTTCTCCACCTGCACCGAGTGCGGACGCTGCCAGTCCCAGTGCCCGGCCTGGAACACCGGCAAGCCGCTGTCGCCGAAGCTGCTGATCATGGCCCTGCGCGACCACTCGCACGCCAAGGCGCCGTACCTGCTCGCGGGCGGCGGCAAGACCATGGAGGGCGAGGAGAAGGCCCCGGCCGAGGCCCTGAAGGACGTCCCCGCCGCCGCGCTCGCCGAGGCCGAGCGCCCCCTGATCGGGACGCTGGAGGAGAACGGCGTCATCGACCCCGACGTCCTGTGGTCCTGCACCACCTGCGGCGCCTGCGTCGAACAGTGCCCCGTCGACATCGAACACGTCGACCACATCGTCGACATGCGCCGCTACCAGGTGATGATCGAGTCCAGCTTCCCCAGCGAGGCGGGCACGATGCTCAAGAACCTGGAGAAGAAGGGCAACCCCTGGGGCCTGGCCAAGAAGCAGCGCCTCGCCTGGACCAAGGAGGTCGACTTCGAGGTCCCCGTCGTCGGCAAGGACATCGAGGACCTCACCGAGGTCGACTACCTGTACTGGGTCGGCTGCGCGGGCGCCCTGGAGGACCGCGCCAAGAAGACCACCAAGGCGTTCGCCGAGCTGCTGCACATCGCGGGCGTGAAGTTCGCGATCATGGGCGGCGACGAGGCGTGCACCGGCGACTCCGCCCGCCGCCTGGGCAACGAGTTCCTCTTCCAGCAGCTCGGACAGCAGAACGTCGAGGCCCTGAACATGGCCTTCGGCGAGGACCCCGACGAAGGCGTCAAGGTCGAGAAGTCCAAGAAGCGGATCGTCTCCACCTGCCCGCACTGCTTCAACACCATCGCCAACGAGTACCCGCAGCTCGGCGGCGAGTACGAGGTCATCCACCACACGCAGCTTCTCCAGCACCTCATCGACGAGGGCAGGCTCGTCCCCGTCACCCCGGTCGAGGGCCTGATCACCTACCACGACCCGTGCTACCTGGGCCGCCACAACAAGGTCTACACACCGCCGCGCGAGATCATCGCCAAGGTGCCCGGCCTGCGGAACGAGGAGATGCACCGCCACAAGGAGCGCGGCTTCTGCTGCGGCGCCGGCGGCGCCCGCATGTGGATGGAGGAGCGCATCGGCAAGCGCATCAACGAGGAGCGCGTGGACGAGGCGCTGTCCCTCAACCCGGACATCGTCTCCACCGCCTGCCCCTTCTGCCTCGTCATGCTGACCGACTCGGTCAACGGCAAGAAGAACGACGGGAAGGCCAAGGAATCCCTCCAGGTCGTGGACGTCGCCCAGCTCCTGCTGGACTCCGTCAAGGCCCCCGTGGACCCGGCGGGCGAGGAGGAGTCGGCCAAGGAGCCGGAGCCCGAGCCGGTGAAGTGACCCTTCCGCACTGAGCCTCTTTACGACGGCCGGTCCCGCTGCGGCGGGGCCGGCCGTCGTCGTGTGCGGAGGACGGGGACGCGTCCGCGCGCCCCGAAGCAACCCCCACGGCCACCTCCCCGTCTCTCCCCCAGGACGACATGATCGGCGGCCCACGGACGGCCGGCACCGGGGAGAGGAACGCACGAGATGAGCACCGCCGACGTCCGCCGCCGCGCCCTGGCCACCGCTGTCATCGCGTCAGGCGTCCTTGCCCTCACCGGCTGCTCGTCCGCCTCCCCGGCCGACGCGACCGGCACCCCCTCCGCCGTTCCCTCGGCCGTCCCCTCCGCCACGCCCTTCGACGGCATCCCGGCCGTGGGCGCCCTGATCCGCGACGGCGACCACTTCTGCACGGCGAGCGTGGTCGACAGCCCCCGGGGGAACGTCCTGGCGACCGCCGCCCACTGCGTCTACACCCCCGAGGAGGAGGCGGAGGACGGCGACGAGCCCGGCTACATCCCCGGCCGACTGGAGTTCGCGCCCCGGTCTTCCGGGACCGGCCCGGGCGCGTACCCGTACGGGAAGTGGAAGGTCACCGGCATCCACGTCGGCGACCTGTGGAAGCGCGACAACGAGGACCAGGGCGACTACGCCTTCCTCACCGTCGAACCGAACGAGGACGGCCGCACCGTCCAAGAGGTCGTCGGCGCCGCCGTCCCCGACTTCTCCTCCGGCTTCCGCCGCCACGTCACCGTCATCGGCTACCCCAACGAGGACCACAACCCCGACAACCGCCCGGTGCGCTGCTCCACCACCACCCGCCGCGACGACGACGAGCCGTACATGCTCCGCATCGACTGCGCGGGCCTGTGGTCCGGCACCAGCGGCAGCCCCTGGCTCGCCGACCACCACGACCCGCACCGCCCGGGCCGCCTCATCGGCGTCCTCAGCGGCGGCGACACGGACACCGAGTCGGTGGCGGTGCGCTTCGATGAGCGGGCGCGTGAGGTTTACGAGAGGGCGGTGCGGGGGTGAGGCGGCGGCTCAGGTGAGCCTGTCGGCCTTGAGAACCCGCAGCAATGCCCTGAAAGCAGCCCGCGACGTGCGGACGACCGCCTCCGGAGCATCGCTCTCCCGCAGCGCCGCTCCTCCCGGGAGGCCGGTCGCTTCCACACACTCGTTTCCGTCACCGCCACCGGAGAACGAGGACTTCCGCCAACCGATCGGCTCGGTCATGAGCTCGTCCGTGACGTCAGGAGCAGTGCTCATCGAAGCGCCCTGATGCCAAGACATGCCGGAGCGCATCGAAAGCCGCACGTCCGACAACGACAACCTCACGAGGTTCGTCGCTCTCGCGCAGGGCAATGGCCCTTTCGACTCCTGCCACCTCCACACAATTGGCTCCGTCGCCACCACCTGAATAGGACGACTTCTGCCACACAACGTCCCTCTTCATTTCCGCTCCCTCTCACATTTCCCGGGCCAGGCGGAGCATGAAATCTCGTGAACGACGCTCGTCCAGTGCCGATTTTCCTACCTTGGAGAACAGGTTCCGATACCTGCGCACCTGAGACTCCGCGTGAAGGAACGCCGAGCCGTGAACGGAGTCCAGCAGCACCGTGTCCAACTGCGGCACCGGCCCACCCACGTACAACATGGGATAGCCGATGCCCGCGAAGCCGTCCACATCGAACGGCACCACGCGGATCGACACGTGCGGCCGTTCCGACTCTCCGGCCAGGTGCAACAACTGATCCCGAGCGACCTTTCGGTCGCCGACCCTGATGCGCAGCGCGGCTTCGTGCACGACCGCATCGAACTTGGGGGGCGACGCGCGGTCGAGAATCACCCGTCGCCGCAACCGGTGCGCCACCCGGGCTTCCAACTCCGCTTCGGACAGCTCCGGAAGTGAATAGGAGACAATCGCCCGCACTTGGTTCTCGGTCTGCATGAGACCGGGAATGTGTGAGATTTCGATGGTCCGCAGGTACCTCGCGTAATGCTCCATCTCCGCCAGGTCCAGGAATCCCGCGGGCAACAGCCCCCGGAATTCCTCCCACCAGCCATGTTCCCGCTCTCCCGCCATCGCGACCAAGGCCTCGACGAGTTCCTTGTCGCCACACGCGTATTGCGTCGTCAGCAATCGCACGCGCTCCTCGCTGACCCCGACCCGCCCCGCCTCGGTGTGCGAGATCTTCGTCTGGTCGATGCCGAGCAACCGCGCCGCCTCGCGGATGGTCAGTTCGGCCTGTTCCCTGAGCTTGCGCAGTTCCGCGCCCAAACGCTCCTGACGGGCCGTGGTGATGATCCGTGCCGGCATGCGCCCCTCCACTTCGGTCCGTTGTGAGTCTGCCGTTCGGGGACGGCCGCCCGACACACACGAATGGGTGAGCCTGACGGATCAGAGGTGCCCCGGGTCATCACTGACCCGTACCTTGCGTGACGGAGCGCACACCCAGCGTCCGTTCACCGCGGCTGACTCATGGAGGCCCCATGGAAACCGGCACCACATGGGAGTACACCGTCCACGTCCCCCACGACCCGCGCGCCATCCCCATCGCCCGCCACACCCTGCGGGACATCCTCGACTCGTACGACTGCTCCGGACTCGTCGAGCGGGCCGAACTGCTCGCCACCGAACTCCTCACCAACGCCGTCCGGCACACCGACGGACCGGCCTCCCTGCGCGTCCACTGGCGCTGGAAGACGTTGCGGCTCGGCGTCTGGGACACCGACCCGCGACCACCCCTGCGAAAGGCGCGGGCGGAGCCGTCCGAGTCGGAGGCGGGGCGCGGTCTGCTCCTCCTCGAAAGCCAGGCCAGTGACTGGGGCTGGTTCACGCTGAGCGACAGGATGAACGAGCCCAACGGCAAGTTCGTCTGGTGCGAGCTGACGCCCTGACAGAAATGCTCCCGTTTGCCGATCACCGTCCGCATACCCTGTGACCGGGGGCGCAGCGGGCGGTGACGGACGCCGCGGAAGCCCCCGTCCTTACGTGAGACGGCCGGGAGAGGAGCTTCCTGCAGATGACCGTGCGTGAGGGTCGCGACCGGCAGCGCACCGAGGATCAGGCCCCGGTGACCCTGCCGCTGTCCTTCCGGAGCGCGGATCTGGACGAGACGCGCTCGGTGATCGCCAAGACCTTCTACGACACCTCGATCGACCGCCTGGCCCCCGGCGACCCGTTCGCCGCGCGGATCGACGTCGTACGGCTGGGGCCCGTCACGATCGGCGCGTTCAGTTTCGGTACGGACGTGCGCGTGCACTCCGGTGTGCTGGGGGCGTACCACGTCGATGTCCCGCTGACCGGACACATGGCCTGGCATCAGGGCGCGCGGGCCGCCGGCACGGCGTCGGCGGCCCGCGCCGCCGTGTTCGGGCCCTCGGGGGACACCTCCATCGACCGGTGGCACGGCGACTGCCGCGCTCTGTCGGTCAAGATCGACGCTGCCGCGCTGGAGCGCCACTTGGAGCATCTGCTCGGCCGGACCGTCCGCAAGCCGGTGCTCCCCACCTCCGAACTCGACGTCTCGCGCGGCCCCGCCCTCGGCTGGGCCCGGCTCGTCCGCTCCACGGCCCGCGACATGCACGAAACGCGCCACCTCCTCCAGCAGCCCCTGGTGGCCGCGCCTCTCCAAGAGGCCCTGCTCAACGGGCTGTTGCTGGCCGCCGACCACCCGTACCGGGACGAGCTGCGCGAGCCGTCGAGCTCCCTGCGTCCGACGCCCGTCAAGCGGGTCGTGGACGCCATCCACGAACGCCCCGAGCACCCCTTCAACTCCGTGGAACTGGCCGCCATCGGGCAGGTCAGCGTCCGCTGGTTGCAGGAAGGGTTCCGTCGGCACGTGGGGATGTCGCCGATGGCGTACCTGAGGGACGTACGGCTCACCCGCGTCCGGGACGAACTGCGGCGGGCCGGGCCGGGTGAGGTGAGCGTGGGCGAGACGGCGTACCGGTGGGGGTTCGTCCACCTGGGGCGGTTCGCGAGCAGCTACCGGGCGCGCTTCGGGGAGACGCCGTCGGAGACACTGCACGCGCCGTGAGACGGACTCCCGAGGGCACGCCGCGCACACCCGTCGCCCTTACGGAGCGTAATTATCCCGGCGCGCCGAGCCGCGAACCCGCCTTACCCTTCAGGCAACCCCGAAACCCCCTGCACACACCGTTATCCGACCGACACCTTCACCGCGCTCGTCGGTCGGTCCTCCCCGATCCGCAGCGCGTTCCGGATAGCCACTGCGCAGAGTGGATCATGCTCCGGGGCCGTCCCGGCTACCGTCTGTGTCCATCGAGGCCATGTCGGCATGTCCGGGCCCCGTCGGCGCTGGCGGACGGGCCCCCGCAGGCCGCATCCAGGGTTCCGGTCGGCCACCCCCGTATTCGCCGATCGAGCCCACCCGTGGGGCGCCGGAGCAGCGTGTGCCCGGCGCCCCACGGAGACTTCGCCGGGGCGGACCAGGCCGGACCGGGGCGTCCTATCATTCCGGGCCATAAATAATTGAGACCCGCGCGATCCGTTCCGGGCGGCGGTGCCCGTGATCCGTTTCCGGAGGCGGTGCCCACCCTCCCGCTCCCCACTCCTCCCCCACCCCCACCCTCTCCCGGATGTTCGGCCGCCCGGTCCCCTAGGGGATGTCACAGCTCGGCAGCAAAGCCCGGCCCGTATCCCCGGCCCCGGCGCCGGTGTCGGAGGGACCAGGTACTTTCAAGGGCGTGGCTGGATTCAGGATGGGTCGCGGACGGGATTCCCACTCCGCGCAGCAAGGGCAACAGCAAGGCCGTCAGCAGGGGCAACCCCCGTACGGACAGCCCGCACCGTACGGACAACAGGGCCCGTACGGGTCTCCCCCCATGCCGCCGCAGGGCCAGTGGCAACAGGGCCCGCGCCCGCCGCACCCGGGCCGTGGCCAGCAGCCCCCGCAACCGTACGGAGCCGGGCCCGGCCCCCAGTACGACGAGCCGGAGTACTTCGGCGACGGCGGCGGCTACGCACCGCACCAGCAGGGGCACGCGCCCTACTCGAACGACAACAGCCCCGGCAGCACCCGGCAGTTCAGCATCGGCGAGGGCCCGGACTCCTACGGTCCGCAGTCGAGCGGCCAGTACGGCGGTGACGGATACGGCCGTGGCGGCGCCCCCTACGGGAACGGCCAGGAGGGGGACGGCGGACAGTACGCCGAAGGCGGCACCTACCGCGCCGGCGAGGCCACGGCCCCGCCGGTCGGACCCCGGCTGCCCTGGCAGCAGTTGCTGACCGGCATCGTGCTGCGCCCCGACCCGACGTTCTGGCGGATGCGCGACCACCAGGTGTGGGGCCCGGCGCTGATCGTCACCTTCGTCTACGGGCTGCTGGCCGTCTTCGGCTTCGACAAGGCCCGCGAGGACGTGCTGAACGCCACGCTCTCCAACAGCATCCCGTGGGTGCTGATCACCGCCGTGATGTTCGTCCTGGGTGGTCTGATCCTCGGCACGGTCACCCACACCCTCGCGCGCCAGCTCGGCGGCAACGGTTCCTGGCAGCCGACCGTGGGCCTGTCCATGCTGATCATGACGATCTCGGACGCGCCGCGCCTGATCTTCGCCATGTTCCTGGGCGGCGACAGCACCTTGGTGCAGGTCATCGGCTGGCTGACCTGGCTGGCGTCCGGGTACCTCTTCACCTCGATGGTGAGCAAGTCGCACGACCTGCCCTGGCCCAAGGCCCTGGGCGCGTCCGCCATCCAGCTCGCCGGCCTGCTGGCCCTGGTCAAGCTCGGCACCCTGTAGGCACCCACCACCACAGCCGCAGCCCAAGGGCCCCGGAAGCCGCCGCCCCACCCAACAGGGACGGCGCTCCGGGGCCCTTCGCCGTAACCGGGGTTCCTCAGCCCACCTCAGGCGAACGCCGGCTCACCACCAGACGGGCCGTTGGGCCTTACGCGAACCGCTGGCCCGCCGACCCGTCGCACGCCCGCAGCCGCAACGCGTCCTTCGCCGAGCCCAACGTCAGGCAGAGCCGCGGTGCGGCGGCCGGACGGATCGATCCGCTGGCGGCATCGCGCACGAACTGCTGGTTCGCGGCGCCGGAGCAGTTCCACAGCACCAGCCCGACCCCGGCCTCGTACTTGCCGCCCGGCACATCCAGGCACCGGTCATGCGTTTGTTCCACGTGAAACGAGCGCTGCCCGGCGTCGTACCACCAGCCCTGGTTCCGCTGCCCGTTGCAGTCCCAGCCGCCGACCGCGGTCCCGTTACCGCTGCTCGCCCCCTCCACGTCCACGCAGGTGGCGGTGGCCGCGTTCTTCAACGGCCGGAACACGTCGTCCCAGGCCCCGGCGTACAGCTTCGGCTGCCCGGTGCTCGCCGGATCGGCGCAGGACGCCTCGCGCACCCCCGCCGCGTACAGCTGCGTCAGGCAGGACGCGAAGGCGGCGTGACCACGGGCGTTGGGGTGGAAGGACTGCCGCACGGAGTTGGCGTCCGGCGGGAACGGGTTGCTCAGGTCCACGTGCAGGCCGCGCGCCCAGGTGTCCTCCATGCACACCTCGTGCCCGTGGAACAGCCGCGAGGCGTCGAGGTAGGTGGCGCCGGACGCCCGGGCGGCCTTCCGCATCCCCTTCTCGAAGACCGGCACGGCCGTGTCCCGTCCCCATCCCGCGTCCGAGGTGTACCCGGCGCATCCGCCCGCCAGCTTGCCGGGGAAGTCGGGGTTGTCCTCGATGTCCGGGCCGATGGGGCTCGGGTAGCCCAGGACGACGAGCCGGTAGTCGCCGTCCGCGTACCCGGCGTCCCGCATCACCGTCCGCAGGTCGCCCACCGTCCGCTCGACCTTGGGCACCAGCGCGTCCACCCGCGCCTGCCACCCGCCCTCGTACTTGGGCTGGCACTTCCCCTGCAACGTCAGCCAGCGCGTCACGCAGTCCGTCATCACCGGCCCGAACTGGAGGTCGTCGTTCGCGCCGGCGACCAGCAGCACCATCTTCAGCCGCGTGTTCCGCGCCTTGATCGCCAGGTTGTCGCTCTGCACCAGCTCGTCGGCGTACTGCTTGCTCCCGCCGATCACGATGTTCCCGGTGTACGCGCCCGAGCACGCGACGTTGTACGTGACGTCCGCCGGGATGCCGGTGCGGTGGATCGCCGCGTCCGGGGAACGGTGGCACCAGTTGTCGGGCCCGTTCGTCCCCGGCTCGTACGTGCCCACGCCCTCACCGGAGATCTCGCTGTCCCCGAGCGAGATCAACGAGGTCTTCCGCTGCTCCATGGGCCGCTCGGCGGCGTCCCCGTACAGCTTCCGCGCCTCCTCGGCCCGGATCTTCTCCAGCTCGGGTGGCAATGGCTTGCCGATCGCGGCCGGGCCCTTCGACTCGGCCGCCGTGGCCGCCCCCGCACCGGCCGCGCTCATCCCGCCCAGCGCCATCACCAGCGCCGCACCGGTGGCCACCAGCCGCCCCGGTCTCGTACACGCCCTGCCCGCCGTCCGCACCAGCCGCACCATCGGGCCTCCCTCAGGTCTCCCTCATGCCTCCGCACTCCCTGTTACCGCCGGTTTGTACTCCCCGGTCGGTAACAACGGAACACTCCGAGCACACCGGAAACAGGATTGGCCGAAAACCACGCCATCCGACGGGACCGCTCACCCGTCTCACACGAAGGCGTCCTCAAAAGCGAACGAGGCCCCCGCCACAAGGACGAGGACCTCACCGCACACCGACATCAAGCCGACATCAGCCGACATCACACCGCCCGAAGCGGCACCCGGCTCAGGCGCCACCCCGCCGCCGGCTCGCACGAATCACCCGCACGACACGCATCAGATGAAGAACCCCACTCATGCGTCGAGGATCTGCCCTTCACGACGCACCACAGGCGGTTCAACGCTCCACGGGAAGTTGATCCAGTCGTCCGTGCGCTTCCACACGTACTCGCACTTCACCAGCGAGTGCGACTTCTCGTAGATCACCGCGCTGCGGACCTCCGCCACCGTCCCGAGGCAGAAGTCGTGCACCAGCTTCAGCGTCTTGCCGGTGTCCGCCACGTCGTCCGCGATCAGCACCTTCTTGTCCGAGAAGTCGATCGCGTTGGGGACGGGCGCCAGCATGACCGGCATCTCCAGCGTGGTGCCCACACCGGTGTAGAACTCGACGTTCACCAGGTGGATGTTCTTGCAGTCCAGCGCGTACGCCAGCCCGCCCGCGACGAACACGCCGCCCCGGGCGATGGACAGCACGATGTCCGGCTCGTAACCGTCATCGGCGATCGTCTGCGCCAGCTCGCGGATCGCGCCGCCGAAGCGCTCGTACGTCAGGTTCTCGCGCACGTCACTCACGTTCTCTATGTCTCTCTCAGACGGTCGTTCTCAGACGTTCGGTGTCGGGCTCCGTCAGACGGCTCGCGGGCCCTGTCCCCCGGACCTCAGACCTGCGTCCGGTGGAAGTTCATGTACGAGCGCGAGGGCGTCGGCCCGCGCTGCCCCTGGTAGCGGGAACCGTACTTCTCCGAGCCGTACGGGTGCTCGGCGGCCGAGGTCAGCCGGAACATGCACAGCTGCCCGATCTTCATCCCCGGCCACAGCTTGATCGGCAGCGTCGCGACGTTGCTGAGCTCCAGCGTGACGTGCCCACTGAACCCCGGGTCGATGAACCCGGCCGTCGAGTGCGTCAGCAGCCCCAGCCGCCCCAGCGAGCTCTTGCCCTCCAGCCGGGACGCGATGTCGTCGGGCAGCGAGATGACCTCGTACGTCGAGGCCAGCACGAACTCGCCCGGGTGCAGGATGAAGGCCTCGTCCCCCTCCGGCACGACCTCCCGCGTGAGGTCCGTCTGCTCCACGGCGGGGTCGATGTGCGGGTACCGGTGGTTCTCGAACACCCGGAAATAGCGGTCGAGGCGCACATCGATGCTCGACGGCTGCACCATCGAGGGGTCAAAAGGATCGATGCGCACCCGGCCCGCGTCGATCTCGGTCCGGATGTCCTTGTCTGAGAGAAGCACGGGGACGAGGATACGCGCCCGACGCGGAGGGACGGGCATGACGAGGGCCGGTGCGGGGCCGCGCCCGGCGCGCTGGGGCCCGCGCGCGGGGCGGGCCGGGACCCAACTGAGCGGAACGTCACTCCGGACCGAGCGGGGGATCTTCGAACGGGCGGAGATCTTCATATGAGCGGATCACGGGTCACTCCACCCGCGCGGACACACGACGAGGGCCCGGCCCCTCAGGGACCGGACCCTCATCCATTCCATCCGGAACATCCAGGACTTCGCTCGCCGGCCCGCCGCGGCACCGCGCTCCTACCGGCGCGCCGTGATCGCGCCGCTACCGCCCTCGCCGACCGTCCCGTGTACCGTCTACCGCTTCGCGTACTCGACCGGCACCGGCACCGAGTGGCGCAGCCGCGCACAGCGCGGGCAGCGCAGCAGCCGGCCGGGGCCGAGCCGGTCCGTGGTCTGCATCGGGAACGAAGCGGTGCTGAACACGTGCCCTTCGGCACAACGTACGACGGTGCGCTCCATCAAGTCCCTCTCCCAACTGCGTGGACAACAAAAGCCACATTAGGGGATGAACTGGGCGCCCCTCGACACGGCACTCCGGCGCCCCACCGTACGCCCCAACTCCCGCCCTCCGTACCCGCTTCACCCCCAACCCGACCCGCACAACAGGACGACCCCTCGACGCATGCGACGAGGGGCCTGGATGGTGTACAGTCTGGGCAGTGTTCACCTCTCGCGAAGCGAGAGTGATCATGTGCGGGCGTAGTTTAATGGTAGAACATGAGCTTCCCAAGCTCAGAGCGCGAGTTCGATTCTCGTCGCCCGCTCTTTTTGTAAGCCCGGGGTTTTGGCCCGGGCTTATTTGTGTTTCTGATTGCCCCGCGGAGCGGGGGTGATTCTCTGGAACGGATATCCCCGGGGTATTACCGGTTTTCCTGCGTGAGCGGGAGTGGTCCTCCCTAGCCCGGCATGACCGCCTGGATGCTTGAGTGATCCCCGCGTGAGCGAGGTCCGGTACCGACGCTGCGGAGCGCTTGGCGGTGCCGCCGGCACTACGCGTGCGGGTCCCACCGCGAAGCCTCAGCCCTATGCCCGCCGTCCATCCCTCACCTCCGCTCCCGTGCCGACAGAATCAGCCCGTCGAAGTCCACCGGTCGCCAGCGGTCGCGGCCTGCCGTGCGGACGGCCCAGCCCTGCTCGTTCGGTGCGGGCTCGACAAGGACGGCTTGACCATCGCCGATGCGGGTGGCGAGGAGCTGCCAGAGGCGGTCGCGGACGCGGCGGTTGGGATTGCCGACGAAGACACCGGCGTTCACTTCCACCATCCAGCGGGTGAGGTGACCGCGCAGGCCCTCCGGGGCGGCTGTCAGAACGATGACGGTCATCCTGAATCCTCCCGGGAAGCGGGATCCTCGAATTCCGGTCCGATGATCGCAACGTGTTGTTCGCCCATATCCGCCGGGGCGCGGGGCTCGGTCTTCGACGTAGCAGGGCCGCGGGGAGCCCAGTTGACGCCGGCGGGGACCGTGCCGAGGCGTTCGTCCCAGAGTTCGCTGGTTTCCGGGGTGTCGAAGTCGGTGCCCGGCGGGCTGAGGAGCGTTTTGATGTCGTTGACGATGCGACTGAGGAGGGCGGTATCGGCGATTCGGTCGCGGAGGCCGACACGGGCGTCACGCTCGTCGGTGAGCCCCGCGGCGGCTAGGTCGAAGGCAAGCGGAAGCGTGTACTCCGCCTTGTAGAGGTCGGCGATGTCGAAGACGAACGAGATGGCAGAGCCGGTGTGGACGAACCCGAGGCCCGGACTGGTACCCAAGCCGACGATGACGGCGTGGCAGATGCCGTAGAGGGCGGCATTGGCGGCGGACAGCAGACGGTTGAGATCGTCACCCGCCGCGAACGGGTCACCGGGCTTGTAGACACGGCCGTCCCAAGGCACTCCCGTGCGACGGGCGTGCTCCTGGTACAGCTTCCGCACCCGCGTGCCCTCGCGGCCCCGCAGTCGCTGCATGGAGGCATGCGAGACGTCCTCGCCGGGAAAGCGCAGGCCGTACATCGCGCGGGCGACACCGAGCCGTTCCTTGGGGTGGGTGACCAACCACGCCTGCCGGTGGAGCAGGCCCGCACCGCGAGCAGGCCCCAGCCCCGCCGCATACATGCGGACGCCCCGCTCGCCGACCCAGCACACCGCTGTCCCGGAGTCGGCGAGCAACCGGATCGCTCCGTGGGTGACGCGGGTCCCGGGGCCCAGCAGCATGACGGCGATCATTGCAGCCGGTATGCGGACCGTCTCCCGCTTGTTGATGACGACAACGGCGTTCTCGTCCCGGTCGAGGTGGCTCCGTTCCACGTAGACGCTGGAGACACGGTCGACGACACGGTGCAGGTCGTGAGGGTCCGCTTTCCACCAGATGTCGGCCATGGCCGGTCCCTCACTCCTGCCGCCCTGGCAGCGGTGCGAGCGTCAGCAGCCCGCAGCCGTACGCCTTGGAGGGGCCGATGCCTTCCAGGAGACGCGCGGTGAAGAGGGCCGGGTTCGTAATGCGCAGGCGCCCTTCGAAGGTGGCGGTGTGGAAGGTGACGTGGTTGCCCCGGCCGTTCTTGGCGAAGGAGTGCCGGCGGCGTTCGGTGATGCGTACCTCACGGGCCGGGCGCGAGGGGCGCGTGTCCGCCTCGGGCGCTCCGGCGAGGGCGCCGGACGGTTCGGAGAGGCCCGGTGCGGGCGCGTCCGTACGGGAGGCGGGGACGGTGAAACCCCATCGTTCCGTTCGGGACAGGAACCAGTCGAGCTGGGCCGCGGCGGTGCGGTGGCCGATGCGGAACCCTCGTGTCCGCTTGCCGGCAGCCTCGGTGAGGTGAGCCTCCTGGGTCGGAGTGAGCTTGGTGGGCGTTGCGGTGTTCTGTACCGGATTGGCGGTGAGGCGAAAGGCGAACTCCTGGTCGGCAGCGATACGGGCGAGCAGAGGTGTGTAGTCGCGGATCACCGCGTGGTCACCGTCCGCGCCGGGCCAGCCGGCGTTCTCCACGATGTGCGACCAGTCGGGCCGGGAGCGGGTGAGGACGAAAAGGTGCGGGCGGTGCGGGTCGTCGGCGTCCAGTCGCCACAGGACGCGTTCACCGTCCGCGGCTCCGGGGAGGCCGCCCATGACGGCGCCATGGACGGCGCGCGGGTTCCCCAGAAGACGGCGGCTTTCCGCGCGCAAAGGGTTGATGCGGATACGGGAGAGGTACGTCATCGTGATCACCAGCCCAGGAGGGCGAAGGGGTCGTGCTCGGCGAGGTCGTCGGTGGCGGCCTCGGGGCGGGGGAAACCGGTCGGAACGCTCACCCAGCCGCGACGGACGCGTCGGCTGGTGAAGCTGCGGGCGTACGGGTCGAACGAGACCGGAGCGTCGTGCAGGACATCGTCGCCTTCGGGATCTTCCACAGTGACCGAGCGGTCGAGCCGCGCCGGATAGAGGGAACGGCCGAGCCCCCGTTCGCGGCCGAGCCGGGCGGCGTACTGCTCACGCTCTCGGCGGGACGCCAGCCAAGGCTCCGCGCTCAGGGCGTCGTCGAGTCCACCCTCGCGCAGGCCCTGGGAGACCGGCTGGGTGGGAGGGCAGGAACGGCGGCCTAGCGCCAGCGGGAAAGCGGGGGCACGTACAGATTCGTCCAGCGTCCGCAGCAGGGCGCGCGGACCCGCGAGGGCGGCCAGGAACACGGCGTCCTGGAGGTAGTAGCGGGTGGTGACGTGGGTGTGCTTGGGCGGAGAGGTCGGCTTCTGGATGCCCTTGGCCGAGACACCGGCCTGGGGCAGCGGGCGGCCCCGGTAGTCGCTGACCGTGTGGTAGTCGCGGAGCAGCGTGCCGGGCTGGTCCACGCGAATACCCAGGCGGAGGGCCGCCAGCTCGGCGAGGGAGTCCTCGCGGGCGAGGCCCGCGGCGGCGGCCAGCAGACCGATCACACCGGACTTGGTGGGCTCCGCGCCGGTTTCCCGGCGGTTGAACGCGCCCGCCGATCCCCAGGACTGGAGTGGTCCGGCCAGCCGGAGGAGCAGCACGGCGTGGTCCTCGTCCCGCCGGGCGGGCGGATACGTCGGGGAATCGTTGGTCATCGGGCGGCCTGCTTGAGCGTGTCGGTGAGGTGGGCACGCAGACCGGCCTGGAGCTGGGCGAAGGTGACCGGCTCGCCGAAGGCGTTCTTCAGCACGTCGGCGGTCTCGCCGTGGTCGGTGAACGTGTGGGACAGGGACGTGAACGCGGGTGCCTCGCCCCACACCCGGGTCGCCGTGCTGTGTTCGTACGCCAGACGGCGGGCGGAGGCGGCGGCGAGGCCGGCGGAAGCGGTGACCGGCTCCTCGAAGGCGGAGACGAGGTTGACCGGCTGGTCGGTGCGCACGAGGACGGCGACCAAGCTGGGCAGGGTCCGGTGCGCGAAGGAGTTGCCGTAGCCACTGGGGACGGAGCGGGCGAAGGAGGTGACGAACTCCTCGACGGCGGTCACGGCCGCCTCCTTGTCCTGCAGGTTGTGCAGGAGCTGGTGCAGGCCGACCGTGGCGTAGCGGTAGAGCGTGGCGGAGTTGAAGCCGATGGTGCCGATCATGCCCGCGCCGGTCTCGTTCTCCTTCTGCGCCTTGTCGTCGACCGCGGTGAAGTAGTCGAATTCCAGCTCGACCGCGTGAGTGGAGAGGGCGTGTGCCACCTGCGTGGCCGCGTCGACGTTCAAGGCCGGGATGTCGGCCACCATGCGACCGAACAGTGCGACGTCCATCGGGTGCCCCGTGCTGAACTTCTCCTGGACCGGGAGCTTCCCGATCTCGCCGGCCAATTCCTCATCGTCCAGGCCGACGAGATCGGCCGCCCGGTCCCGGACGAGTTCGGCCACGGCGTCGAGCTGGCGGCGGCCGTAGAAGAACAGGTAGGCGGTATCGCCCTCCCGCTTCCCTGCGGTGATCTTCAGCGGCGCCAGCAGAGCGGCAGCCAGCCGGGATGCCGAGTCGGCGTCCAGGCCGGTCCGCTCGGCGATCCGGTCGGCGAGGGCTGCGCTCACCCGTCGGGTGCGGGTGGCGAGGTCCTGCTCGGGCACGCGCTCGGCGAAGTCGATGCGGGTCGCGCGCTTCCATGCCTGCGAGGAGACGCGGGACCGGCGCACGCCTCCGAAGTACGCCTCTTTCGGATTGCCTTGGTCGTCCCGGTTGAGGTTGGCCGGGGGCACGGTTTGCAGGATGTGGACGTCGATGTAGGCGTGGGGTGTGGTGCGGGCCATGAGGTACCTCCAATGGTGGGAGTTGTTCAGGTGAGGGGTGGGTTGCCGATGGCCGACGAGTGTCGGCAACCGGTGGTTTCGCATGCCGACGTGTGGTCACTGGAGCGGTGGAGTCTGCGTGTGGCCCGCTGGTGACGGAGAGGCCGTGGCAGAACCACCAGGTGATGCGGGACGAGGTGGAGGTGCTGCTCAGCGGTCCCCGTCGACGCCGTCCTCGGCACCGCTCGTCCCGTCGTTCCCGTCCTCCCCATGCGGCCGGTGGGGGGACGGCGCGTCGTAGGCGAGGCCCCAGGCCCGGCGCACACGCCGACGGGACTCGGCATGGTGCCAGCCTTTGATGTCCGACAGAAGGCGGTCGTAGTCCAAGGGCTGCTGGATACCGCGTAGCTGAGTGATCAGGCCGCGCAGCCGGTATGCGAGCGCTGGCACGGAGGTCGCGTTCACCGCCGCGGCGACGCGGCGATCGACAGCCTCCTCCCTGAAGCGGCCACTGTGGCGGAGCACACGCAGGGCCGCGCCCAGGCTGATCCCCTGCTGGTGCATCGGCTGTCGCTGGCTCTGCTGGTGGAGGCCGTAGAGGGACAGGGCGACGTGCTCCGCCTCCAGCTCCGGCGTGACCTTGCCGTCGGCCGGACTGGTGTAGAAGGGCCAGAGGGCCGGTGCCTCGTAAGCACCCAGTCCCAGGCCGGAGCGCAGAGCGGCAAGATCCTCGCCGGGCGGCTCCATCGGTCCCAGGCCGGGTATGACCTTCCAGCGGCCATCGGCGCCCGCGCGACCGGCCCAGTAACGGTCTGTGGTTGTGGAAGCCGCGCTTCTCGTCTGAGGGGTGGTGGTCACTGCTGACACCTTCTTCGTGAATGATCAACGGTGATACGGGCCGTCCCGCGTCCCGCCGACGACCGTTCAGGCGGCCCGGCGTGCGGCTGCCCGGCGCGCGAGAATCGCGTCCAAGCGATAGCGGAAGGAGCGTTCCGCGGTGCTCAGGCGGTAGGTGCGCTCCGCGCCGTCCTTGCTGGTCAGCCGCCGGCCGCTGAAGACCCCGGGCGCCACCGTGGAAAAGACCTGCTCGGCCACCTTCCACGTCTCCCGGCCCGCCTTCTCCTCCCATGCCGCGGCCCCGCGCTCGCACAGGTCGAGGTCGTCCCCGACCGTACGGAGCCCGGTCAGCAGCCGCCGGACCAGGGGGTCAAGGGCGTGGAGCAGGGTGTCGCCCGGCCGCTGTCCCTTGTCCCACGGGATCGGTTCGGTTCCAGCGGCGCGGCGGAGATCGGCAGAGAGGTTGTTGACAGCCACCGCCAGTTTTTCCGCCTGGTCCACGGCTTCGAGCAGTGAGACGTAGACGAAACCGTCCGGGTCGAGCGAGGTCAGTGGCAGCGGAATGGCGTCGAAGAAGACATCCTCGATGACGGCCGACTGATTGCCGTACGCCATGCCGGTCAATTCCACTTGCAGCGGGTACCGCTCCGGCATCCGGTCCGTCACCACGCTGAGCTGCCCCAGCAGGTCGCTGGTGCGGAAGCCGGAGCGGGTGGCCGTCGCGTCCCGCTGATCACCGGAGCGCTCGACCGCCAGCAGTGCTTCGAGCCCGCGCCAGGCGGCCTTGCCCGGCTGGTGGCGCCGGGGTCGCGCCGGAGCCACAGCCTTCTTCTTCCCTCGCCGCTTCGCTGACGACGCCGCGCTGTCGATGATCCAGGCGGTGTGCGGTTCGTGGTCGGGTGAGATGTCGAGTCGGTCACCGGCGGCAACGATCACACGCGCGACCCGCGTACCGTCCGGCGTCTCCTCGGGCAGCAGACGTACGCGACGTGACTGCCAGGTCCACACATCGAGCAGGCCACGCGGTGCGCGGGTCAGCCACGCGGGCGTTCCCGGCGAGAACGTGTCCTCCGCCTTCCCTGCCTGCGTACGCCTCCGCCACTGCGGGAGATCGTCCGACAGCAGCGGTTGCCCGTAGGGGATATTGAGCATCAGCGTCTCGTAGACGGTGCGGCCCATGGGCATGACGACACCCAGCTGTCCCAGGACGCCGACTGGGTTTCCCGTCGTTTTTCCGGCCTTGACCTGCGGATCTCCCACCGCGCCGGTCTTGATGGCGGCCGTATCCCAGCAGTGGGTGTGCAACAGCCACCGAGCGGCTTGGGCAGGGGTCAGCTCAAGTGGGTCCCCCTCCGTGCGGGACGAGAACAGTGGCACGTTGTTACCCGTGGCGGCCGTCGCGACCAGCAGCGCCGCTCCTTTGGTCTCGCCCTTTGCCGTACGGAGGTCCGGCACTTGGGCGAAAGGCGCTGACGCGTCGAAAAGTTCGAAGAGGGAGCGGTGTCTGTCGAAATAAGCGTTCAACGTGTCTTGTTGTTCAGGGGAGAAGCGACCGGCCCGGAACATCGCCGCCCACTCCGTGGCATTCGCGGGACGTCCCAGAGCGTCGACCACGAGGGGCAGTAACAATTGCCGGAAGAGAGCGGGCTTCTGAGTGGGTAAGTCGACCACCAAGTCCTGGAAGCAGTGGGCCTCCAGGAGCAGGTGACGCGCCCCGACATCCTCCGGTGTGCCGATGCCATGGTTCCTCGGTTGCGCGTCAGGCATTCCGGTGCCACTCGATGGGTTTTCGGCTCCCGCGGGGCGTTCAGCACCCGTACGGCCGTGGCACTCCGTTGGGGGCACGGTGTTCCCCGGGCCTGAAGAGCCCGCAGAAGGCATGGGGGCAGCCGGGCGGGCCGGCAGCCACGGGTCGTCCAGCAGGTTGAACAACTTGGTGTGTCCTTCGGGCCGTTAGGTTCTGCGTGAAAGCTTCAGGCTGGCATACGCCGAGCCACTGCCGGGGGAAGACGGGGAATTCGGGGGAGAGCTTTCGGCATGGTTTCGTGCCAACGAGAGCAGCAACTCCCCGTTCCCCCCTTCTTTACGTACCACTGGCATCGGATATCCCCTCTCCCGTCACCAAGCCCAGAATGCCGTCGTAACGCAGGCGGTGATCCCCGATCACGGCGTTCCCCTGCGCGTCGAGAACGAGGGCCGGGACATACCGCAGTCGCGGGTGGCCCAGCCACCCAGGCAGCGGGACGAGCCGGTCCGCCGCCGCCTTCGTGAGGGCCGGGGGGAGCCTCACCGTCCCTCCGAGCACCTCATCGAAGAGGGCGTCGGGAACGTCTCCATTCACCGACAGCGCGCGGCCGGACAGCGTCCGGTACACCGCCCCGTCGTGGAGCATGATGACGACCTCCAGGCTCGGCTCACCGTCTCGCACCACGGCATCGAGGTCGGTGTCGCCGCCGGTTCCGGGCACGGCAATGTGGTGCAGCCCGTCGAGGGTGACGCCTTCTTTGTCGCCACGCCGGGTCAGGAGGTACGGGGTGGCCCTCCCGGCGCGCAGGTGTTGTTCGGTCTTCCACTCCAGCAGTGCGTGCTCCGCGTCCTCCCGCCAGGCCGGAGGGAGGAGCTCATCCTCGTCTTGATCGTCGTAGCCCGACGCCACGAGAGCCGGCACCTGACTGGGTATGGACCACTGGCCTCCGTCATCGGCGGCCCGGAGCAGAAGCGCGGCGGTGCGCAGGAGCAAGTGGCGCCCGTAGAGGAACTCCGAGGCGCCCAGGAAGCGCGGAGCCGTTGACGAGGACAGCGGTGGCTCGGCGTTCGTCTGCCCTCCTTGCCCTCCTTGGGTTTCCCCTGCTTCCTCCGCTTCTCGCTTCCCGGGGTCGAAGCCCGTGATCACGACCCGCGGTGCCATGACGCGCGGGGGACGAGGGGTTCCCTTGTGCCGGTGGAGCCGGCCCATGCGCTGGAGCAGTAGGTCGATGGGCGCGAGGTCGGTGATCAGCAGGTCAGCGTCGATGTCGAACGACTGCTCCGCGAGCTGGGTGGCCACC
Organism: Streptomyces sp. NPDC003077; assembly: GCF_040611095.1. Classification (NCBI taxonomy): domain Bacteria; kingdom Bacillati; phylum Actinomycetota; class Actinomycetes; order Kitasatosporales; family Streptomycetaceae; genus Streptomyces; species Streptomyces sp. NPDC003077. Next base: position 149,691 of record NZ_JBEXNM010000014.1, read on the forward strand.
ACGATCAGCCGTTCCGGCCGGGGTACGGAGTCCTCCGCGTCCGGATCGCCGAGCAGCCGCAGGCACTCCTCCGTACGGTCGGCCCGCGGGCCCACCGCGATGCGTCCGTGCAGCAGGCGGACATCGTCGCCGAAGCGCCGGTGCAGTTCGGTGTAGAGGCTCTGTGCGCGGCCCACGGTGTTGCGAATGACCAGGGCGCATCCGCCGTCGGCCAGCTCGCGCTCCAGGTAGGCGCCGAGCGCGGTATCGGCTGCCGCTTGCGCCGCTCGCCTGTCCTCGCGTTTCGCACGGGGACCCGGGACGACCTCTGGCATCGGCTCGATCGTCACCGGGAAGGTGCCACGCCAGCTCGCACAGTCCTCAACGAGATAACGAGGCTCGGACGCATCAGGCGCCCGCCATGCGGCGGTGACGGACGGGTACCCGGCCGGGGTGGACAAGCCCTCGGCAGCGAACTCCTCCCGCGAGCACGCACCGGCCAGGTATGCCTCCACCAATACCCGGCGCTGGCGCGGAGGCAGGGTGGCGGACAACAGCACGACCGGTACGCGGGCCTGACCGAGCCAGCGCAACGCCTCCAGAAGGAACTGGGACATATAGACATCGGCGGCGTGCACCTCGTCGAGTACCACGACCTTGCCTGCCAGCCCCGCCATGCGCAGCATCACGTGCCTCGTACGCGTCGCGGCGAACAACAGCTGGTCGATGGTCCCTACGACGAAGGGGCAGAGCAGGCCGCGCTTGGCGCCGAGGAACCACTCGGTGGGGCCTCGCGCGCCAGACGGCCGCCTTGCCTGCGGCCCGGCACCGCCCCGGCCCAGGCCGTACTGGTCGTCGTCCGGGCACTCGCCGTACTCGTCGACACCATCGAAGCGTTGCTCCGAATCGGAGCTCCTCCCCGTCAGGAGGTCACGCCACTCCTTGTTGAACATGCGCTTGCCGTGGAGCAGGGCAACCTGATGCGCGACCGTACTGTCGGTCTTGCCCACCCACTGCCTCACCTGGCTGTACATCGGATCGCTGGTGGCCTGCGTGGGCATCCCTACGAACACCCCGTCCGCGCCGAAGCGCGCGGCCAGGATTTCCGCCGCCATCAGCGCGGCCCTCGTCTTGCCCTCCCCCATGGGCGCCTCGACCACCAGCAAACCTGGAGCCTGCATACGGCGAGCCACATCCATCACCAGTTCCTGGGAAGGGCGCGGTGGCTTTCCGAACCGCTCACGGAACGCTTCAGGCCCCGGCTCCTCCAAAGTGCCGCCCCAGCCGCCGCTCAAACCAAGGTCGTCCCAGGCCCGTACAGCCCTCCGACGAGCGGCAGCGAAGCTCACGCGCTTGAGGTCGTCCACTCCAGTGAAGCGGCCGGCGCTGCTGTCACTGGCGATCCAGTCCGCCATGATGACGAGACCGCTGAGGTGCAGTTGTGTGGACCGCGCGGGGACCGATACGGGGACGACCTCCGCCAGGCTCCCAAAGCCGAGCTCCGTGGTGAAACGGTCGACGAGCGCCCGCCGTACTTCCGCCCAGCGGTGATCACCGTCCAGCTGCCCCCGGGCCTTCGCCGTCGGCTTCAGGTGGTCTTCCCTGGGAATGGCACCGTGGTGCCCCGCTACCAGAGGCCACACCCAGGCAATGTGCTCATCGTCCCACCCGGCATCACGAAGGAGAGGCCGGAGAACGTAGCCGCCGGCCCTGTCGTGCCGCCAGGAACCCTTTGCCGCCAGCGCCTCGTTCCAGTCGAGCCCCGCTGCACGAACCGCTGCGGCGCCCTTTGGCCACAGGCGCTGAAAGGCGGGCGTCGCCTTGCCACAGTCATGCATCCCGCAGAGCCAGGCAAACAGGCGTCGCCCGTTGCTCTCCCCACCGGCCACCTTGCTGAGAGCGCGCTTGGTGGGGAGCGCGAGGAATCCGTCCCATAAGCACTCGGCTACCGCTGCCGTATCGAGAAGGTGCGACAGGAGCAGGTTCTTCGTTCCGCCGGCCTTCTCATCGGACTTGCCCCACAGGGCCGCGAGGGCCGCGGTGACATCCAACTCTCCGCCGTCATCCGGTACTGCGTTGCCACTCATAAGCCCTCGTTCATACGTTCTCCCCTTGCACGTACGCTTGTTGCGCACCATACGCCAGGCCACCGACAACGGGGGCGAGTGATCGCCTTGACTTTGACCGGCTTGTGCATGGGTGCCTTGCGTCGGGCATTCGAACGCGAGTCGAACTGACTCGGGAACGGGGGATGGCGGAAGAAACGCCCAGGTCGGGAAGTGTCGGCCCCGCGCGTGCGGGGGTGGTTCGACTTCCTCTTCTGACCACCCACCCGACCCAGGGTCGGCCCCGCGCGTGCGGGGGTGGTTCGCCACGCTCCGCACCGCCCGGGCCAGGCACACTGTCGGCCCCGCGCGTGCGGGGGTGGTTCGTCAGCCCGGCCGGCAGGCCAGGGGTGACGGGAGTCGGCCCCGCGCGTGCGGGGGTGGTTCCCACGGTGGAGGCCGATGTCTTGCGCCCGCCTGGTCGGCCCCGCGCGTGCGGGGGTGGTTCGCGAAGGACTGTGCCGTTCGTGCTTCCCTTCCGGTCGGCCCCGCGCGTGCGGGGGTGGTTCCTTCCCCCGCTCGCCGCATCCCCGTACGCGCAGGTCGGCCCCGCGCGTGCGGGGGTGGTTCAACCTTGGGTTGTCAGGGGAGCAGGGCCCCTAGGTCGGCCCCGCGCGTGCGGGGGTGGTTCCGCCAGGTCCCAGGTCATCGTGTCTAGCTCGCCGTCGGCCCCGCGCGTGCGGGGGTGGTTCGCCCGGGGACATCGTGTTGTCGCACTACACGATGTCGGCCCCGCGCGTGCGGGGGTGGTTCCGCACACGAAAGAGCAGGGGCGGGATGATGGTCGTCGGCCCCGCGCGTGCGGGGGTGGTTCGCCGCCGCAGCAGCGACCAGCGGTGGGCGACCTGTCGGCCCCGCGCGTGCGGGGGTGGTTCACCAGCCGCCTACGCTGCGCGTGCCGCGCTGGCGTCGGCCCCGCGCGTGCGGGGGTGGTTCCCATGTCGTCCCCTCTTCGTCCGAGCCCCTGACGGTCGGCCCCGCGCGTGCGGGGGTGGTTCCAGGCCGCCCGCCGCGCGCTGGAGAACGCCGGCGTCGGCCCCGCGCGTGCGGGGGTGGTTCTGTGGTCGCACAGCCTGCGGACATTCTGATCACGTCGGCCCCGCGCGTGCGGGGGTGGTCCCCTCGCCCGGCATGTGCGGTACCTGCGGGAACTGTGGTCCCCGCGCGTGCGGGGGTGGTCCGCAGGTAGAGGAGACGGCGGAGTCCCTCGCGGTGTCACCGCGCGTGCGGGGGGTCCGTTGATGTCGCCTCCGACGATTGCGTACGGGCCGTCGGCCCCCCGCGTGCGGGGGTGGCCCTACAGCGCCAAAACGGCGCAGCGTGCCTGGCGCATCGGCCCCGCGCGTCCGGGGTTGTCCCCGAGATCGCCAACCCGACCCCATCCGTCCCCCGTCGGCCCCGCATGGGCAGGTGCCCCGCGCCATCGACGTAAGGAAAAGCCCCCAGCCACCCCCCATCACCCGCACGTCCCCCCACACGACACCCCCGGTTCACCCCCGCCTGGTGAGCTTCCTCGCGTCGGCAATCGGTCGGCGTGTGAAGAGGAGTTACCGGATATGCGAAGACTGCGTCTTTCCCGTCGCAGCGTCATCACGAGTACTGCCGTGGTGGTCGCCGCCGCGGTGGGTGTGCCCGCCGGTGCTGCCGCGTTCGGGTCGCAGGACCAGGCGGAGCGGGCGATCAAGGGTGGGGCGGCCAAGAACGTCATCCTGTTGATCGGTGACGGGATGGGCGACTCGGAGATCACGCTGGCGCGGGACTACACCGTGGGGGCCGCGGGGCGGCTGAACATGGACAAGTTCCCGCTGACCGGTGCGTACACCACGTACGCGGTCGACAAGAACAAGAAGCCGGACTACGTGACCGACTCGGCGGCCAGTGGCAGCGGCTGGGCCACCGGGCAGAAGACGGTCAACGGGCGCATATCCAAGACGCCGGACACCAACAAGGCGGTGCCGACGATCCTGGAGCTGGCGCAGCGCAACGGGTACGCCACCGGGTCGGTGACCACCGCCGAGCTGACCGACGCGACCCCGGCCGTGCTCGCCTCGCACGTCACCGACCGCGGTTGCCAGGGCCCCGCCGACATGGCCAAGTGCGCCGTGGACACCATCGGCAAGGGCGGCCCCGGTTCGATCGCCGAGCAGAGCGTGAACCACAAGGTGGACGTGCTGCTGGGCGGCGGCAAGCAGCGGTTCGACCAGAAGATCACCGAGGGCCGTTACAAGGGTCTGACGGTGACGGAGCAGGCGCGCAAGCTCGGCTACCAGGTCGTCACGGACGCGAAGTCGCTGCGGGATGTCAAGAGTGTGAAGGGCGGAAAGCCGGTACTGGGGCTGTTCGCGCCCGGGAATGTGCCGGTGGAGTGGACCGGCAAGCTCGCCGCAGTGGGTGGCACGGATGCGCAGCGGTGTGTGACGGACAACCCGAAGCGGCCGGCCGGTACCCCGGCGCTGGACGAGCAGGCCAAGAAGGCGATCCAGTTGCTGGAGGACAAGCAGCGGTCCGCGCGCGGTCATTCCAAGGGGAAGGGCTTCTTCCTCCAGATCGAGGGCGCGTCGATCGACAAGCAGGACCACGCCGCTGACCCGTGCGGTCAGATCGGGGAGACGGCCGCGTTCGACCGCGCGGTGAAGGTGGCCCGCGACTACGCGGCCAAGCACCCGGACACGCTGGTCGTCACTACCGCCGACCACGGCCACTCCAGCCAGATCGTGCCGCTGGACGCCAACCCGCCGGGCCTGTCCTCGACCCTCGTCACCAACGAGGGCGGCAAGCTGAAGGTCAACTACTCCACCAACACCCCGGGGCAGTCGCAGGAGCACACCGGCGTCCAGGTGCGGATCGCCGCGCAGGGCCCGCAGGCGTACCGGGTGCTGGGGGTCACCGACCAGACCGAGTTGTTCACGACGATCCGTACGGCGCTGCGGCTGCGGTAACGCGCGGCGCACGGACGGAGCGCAGGCGCCGGGGCGGGGGGGGCCTCGGTGACGGGGGGCGAGGGGAGGACCGGTGTGGGGGCCGGTCCTCCCCTTGGTGTGCGTTCTCTGCGGCCGGGTTTCCTTCGGTGGGGGTTTCCTTGGGCCCGGTTCCCTTCGGTGGGGTTTCCTTCGGCCGGGTTTCCTTCAGTCGGGTTCCCTTCGGCTGGGTTCCCTTCGGCTGGGTTCCCTTCGGCTGGGTTCCCTTCGGCTGGGTTCCCTTCGGTGGCTTCTCCGGTCGTGGGGAGTGGGGCGGTCGGGGGATCTACAGGGCTGTAGATTCTGCTGAGGACCACTCCGTGCGTCGGAAGAGACGTCGGAACGAGAAGGAGAACCCCATGGCTCTGTGGGACCGGATCAAGGATTCCGCCCAGTCGATGCAGTCTCAGCTCATCGCGAAGAAGAACGACCTCAAGAGCGGTGCCTTCCGGGACGCCAGCATGGCGATGTGCGCGCTGGTCGCCGCGGCCGACGGTTCCGTGGACCCGTCCGAGCGGCAGCGCGTGGCGCAGCTCATCATGAGCAACGAGGTGCTGCAGAACTTCCCCGCCGACGACCTGCGCCGCCGCTTCGAGAACTACCTGGACAAGCTGACCGCCGACTTCGACTTCGGCAAGGTCAGCCTGATGCAGGAGATCGGCAAGGTGAAGAAGAAGCCGACCGAGGCGCGGGCCGTCATACAGATCGGCATCGTCATCGGCGGCGCGGACGGCGACTTCGACAAGACCGAGCAGGCCATCGTGCGCGAGGTGTGCTTCGCGCTGGACATCGCGCCGGCCGAGTTCGATCTATGAGCATCTGAGTAAGGGGTAAGGGGCCGGGTTCGATCTCTGTCCGCGGGACTGACGCGGGCGGCCCCCACCCGTCCGGCCTGCGCCGACGCGCTCGGTTCCGCCCCGCTCAGTAGGATGCGGCGACGCTCCGGCTGTGCGGGGCGGCGGGCGTGACGGGAGGCGACGACGGCATGGGCGGCAGCGGGAGCGCGTACGGCGGGACCGGCCGCGACGGGGGACGTCGGCGGGGACAGGGCGAGTTGGAGGCGCAGGTGATCACCGCGCTGCACCATGCTCCGGGGCCCGTCACCGCGAGCTGGGTGCAGGAGTGGCTGGGCGGCGACCTGGCGTACACCACGGTGATGACGATCCTGTCGCGGCTGCGGGAGAAGAAGGCGGTCACGCGGGAGCGGGACGGGCGGTCGTACGTGTGGACCCCGGCGGCCGACGAGGCCGGGCTCGCCGCGCTGCGGATGCGGCGGGTTCTGGACAGCGAGGCGGATCGGGACGCCGTTCTGACGAGTTTCGTGTCCGCGCTCTCCGAGGACGACGAGCGGTTGCTGCGGTCGTTGCTCGATCGGGCGGCGGATGAGGAGGCGGAAGACCGCGGGGTGGAAGACCGCAGGGTGGAAGACCGCAGGGCTGAGGGGTCATCCCGTTCTTATGGGGAGCGGTCGGCTTCCGCCGCGTATCGGGGGCAGTCGGCTCCCGCCGCGTATCGGGGACGGTCGGCTTCCGCATCGTCTGGGGGGCGGTCCGCGTCCGCCGCTGTGCCGCCTGAGGACGTGGCGGGGCGCGGGGACTGATCGATTCGTGGGCCTCTTCGTCTTCCTGCCGCTGGTGCTGCCGATGACGGCGCTGCCGATCGCGCGCCTCGCGGGGCAGCACCTGCATCCGCGCGTCACCACCCGTCTGCTGACGACGCTCGCGGTGGTGCTCGGCGTGTGCAGCACGCTGTGTCTGGCGCTGCTGGTGGTCGTGGGTACGGCGCAGCTACCGGGTAATCCGCTGCCGGACGGCTGGTCCGATCCGGAGGTACGGGCGGCCGTGCCGTACGCGGAGAACGTCGGGATAGGGGCGATCGGCGTGCTGGCCGGGGTGCTCGCCGTGTGCGGCGTGGAGGTGCGGCGGCACTACCGCGTGCGCGCCCGCGCGCACCGGGCGCTGGACGGGCTTCGGCGCCGTTCCCGCGTGGTTGTGCTGCCGGACGACTCGCCGTACGCCTACGCGCTCCCTGGCGGGCGCGGCCGGATCGTGGTCTCGCGCGGCATGCTGCGGCGGCTGAACGGGGCCGAGCGGCGGGCGCTGTTCGCCCACGAGCGGGCGCACCTGGCCGGGCGGCACCACCGTTACCTGCTGGCCGTGCGGCTGGCCGGGTGCGTGAACCCGCTGCTGCTGCCGCTGCGTTCCGCGGTGGCGTTCAGCACCGAGCGGTGGGCGGACGAGGAGGCCGCCGGCGTGGTCGGAGACCGGCGCCTCACGGCCCGGGCGGTGGGCAAGGCCGCGTTGATCACGCGGGCCGCGGCGCCGTCGGTGGCGATGAGCTTCACGCCGGTGGTGGGGACGGGCTGCTCGGAGACGGTGATGCCGGGCTGCTCGGAGCCGGTGGGGGTGAGCTCCGCGCCGTCGGTGGGGAAGAGCCTTTCGGAGCCGGTGAGGACGAGCTCCACGACCTCGCTGAGGACGAGCTCCGTGCCGCCAGTGGCGACGAGCTCCGCGCCCTCGGTGGCGATGAGCTTCGCGCCGGTGGTGGGGATGGGCTGCTCGGAGACGGTGAGGACGAGCTGCGCGGAGACGGTGGGAACGAGCCGCTCGGAGACGGTGAGGACGAGCTCCACGACCTCGCTGAGGACGAGTTCCGTGCCGCCAGTGAGGACGAGCTCCGCGCCCTCGGTGGCGATGAGCTTCGCGGCGCCGGAGCCCGGGCCGGTGCCGCGCCGGGTGGCGGCGCTGCTCGGGCCCGTGCCGCCTGCGCGGAGCTGGCCGCCGGCGCTGACTCCGGCGGGGCTCGCGGCGCTGGTGGCAGCGGCGGGGACGGCGGTTTCGGCGCTGTCCTCGCTCAATGCGGCGGTGGCGCTGTTCCTGGTGCTGAAGGCCGCGACGCCTCTGTGACGTGGACGCGGGCCGCGTTGTGCGGTCGGGGGGGTGGAGTGCATGTCGGGGCCTGCGGGGCGGGGTGGTTTCCGGGGTGGAGATCGCTGTGCTGTTGCTGCGTTGTCGCCCCTCTGTTGGGCGCCTCGGTGCCGCTGTGGTGGGCGGGTTGGTGGTGCCGCCGTCGCCGCCGCGGGTGTTCGAGGGGCGTGGTGGGCAGGTGCGCAGGATGCAACGTCACTGTGACAGTTGGGGGCGGGTGTGATGCACTGTGGTGCGGCACACGTTTGAAGTCGCGTGCACTCGGTATCGGGTGGCGAAGGCCGGGAGCTCCGGCCGGGCGTGAGGGGACGGGTGGATTCGGTCGGTGCCGACGGAATCCGGAGAATCCGGAGGCTTTCCCCTTCACGACGATTGCCCTGGATGCCGTTGATGCCCGCGATGATGTGATCCGCCCCACACCAGCGGGTTTCTACAGACCTGTAGTGGTTGGCTGTAGAGTGCCGCTGAATACCCCCAACGGGCGTGGTGGCAGGGGGAGATGGCGGCGAGGTGCGGCACCCGGCAGGGCACCGTTCACCTCCGAAAGCGGAGGTGTGATGGGTCGGTCAGCCGGTGGGCGTGCCGTACGCCGACACGGCGGGCGGGTGGCCGCGCTTCCGGCGGGCCCCGCGGCGTTCCGTCGGCCCGGCCCCGTCCCGGCGCCCTCATCGGGCCTCGTACGACCCACACAGCCGCTTCCCGTACGATCCCGACCACCGGTACGCGTGTGGCCCCCGGGAACGGGTTCCGTACTGCTCCGGTGGCGACCGGTTTCCGAGCGACTCCGTCGATCCCGACCGCACGCTCGTCCTGCCGAGCGCGGGCATCTGACGCACCAGAAGGACCATTGGCGTGCATGACAGGGACAGGCCCCGGCGGGGCACAACCACCCGGCGCGGGGGCCAGCGGCCCGCCGACCCGGGGATGACGGGGGCCGCCCACGGCGGCCAGGCACCCCGGCAGGGCACCGCCCGGACCGGCTCCCCGGCGGATGGCGCGCCGCGGCGCGGCGCGCCGTCGGGCACGCCGACCGGGGGCCGTGCCGCCGCACGGCGGGGCGCGGCACGCGGCGGCTCGACGCGGCCCGGTTCGGCACGCGCCGCCCGCGCGGGTTCCTCGCGCCGGGCGGGCCGGAGCCGGAAGGCCGGCAAGGCGCGCATGACGCGGCGGGGCCGCATCCTCGCGTGGGTCGGCGGCGTCCTGGGCGTCCTGATCCTGGCCACGGCCGGGGTGGGGACCTGGATGTACCTCTCGCTGGACGGCAACATCAAGGGCGCCAACGTCGGCAACCGGCTCGGCGAGGACCGGCCCGCCAACCTCAGCCCCGGCTCCAAGAACATCCTCGTCGTCGGGTCGGACAGCCGCGCGGGCGCCAACGCCAAGTACGGCAAGAACCTGACCACCATGCAGTCGGACACGCTGCTGGTGCTGCACATCGCCGCCAACCGCGAGTGGGCGACCGCCGTGTCCTTCCCCCGCGACTCGTGGGTGAGCATCCCGTCCTGCGACCGGGGCAACGGCTCGCAGTCCAAGCCGCACCACTTCAAGATCAACGAGGCGTTCACCATCGGTGGTGAGACCGGGGACATCGGCAGCGCCGCGGCCTGCACCATCCGGACGGTGGAGAAGAACACCGGGCTGCGCATCGACCACTTCCTGTCGGTCGACTTCCAGGGCTTCAAGGGCATGGTCAACGCCCTCGACGGCATCGAGGTCTGCCCCAAGTACCCGATCCACGACAAGAAGGCCCACCTCGACATGGAGGCGGGCTGCCAGACCGTCAAGGACGAGAAGGCGCTCGGGTACGTCCGCACCCGCTACAGCGTCGGCGACGGCTCGGACATCGGGCGGATCGGCCGTCAGCAGGAGTTCATGAAGGCGCTCGGCGAGAAGGCGCAGTCCAAGCTGGGCAGCCCCACCGCGCTGTACGACTTCCTGGACTCCGCGACCAAGTCGCTCACCACGGACGAGGAGCTGAGGGGCGTCAAGCCGCTGGCCGAGCTCGCCTCCACGGTCAAGGACATCCCCAGCAAACGGCTCACCTTCCTGACCGTGCCCAACTACTCGCGCGAGGCCGACGTCCCCACCGACAAGGCCAACGTCGTGTGGCAGTACCCGCAGGCCACCGATCTGTTCAGCGACCTGGCGCACGACCGCGAGGTGGACAAGGACGAGCTGGCCAAGAAGTCCAAGAACCCCATCACCGCGCGGACGGTGCGCGTGCGGGTCCTCAACGGCACCGGAACCTCCGGCCTGGCCGCCCAGGTCGCCGGGCAGCTCCGTGCCCTGGGCTTCTCGGTGGTCTCGACCGGCAACGCCCACGAGGTCACCGAGGAGACCACCGTCAGCTACGCGGACGGCGCGCTCAAGCCGCAGGCGCAGGTGCTCGCCGGACGGCTGTCGGGGATCAAGGTGACGCAGTCGGCCGAGGCGACGCCGGGCGTGGTCACGCTGACCGTGGGGCCGAACTTCACGACGACGGGGTGAGGGGCCGCCGGACCGCCGGCTGACCTGCGGGAGTACGGAGAAGGGTGAAGGGCGCGGGCCGTGATGGCTCCGCGCCCTTCTGTGCGTCTGTGCGGCCGTGACGGCCCGTCTCTTGCTTCGGTGGGCTTTCCGCCGAGAGGAGAGCTACGCGCTGTGCGGGCCGTGACGGCTCCGCTTGCGTTGCGGCGGAGGCGCCGGGCCGTCGTGTGCCGGTGTGGGCTGACGCTCCGGGCCGTCGTGTGGCGTGTTTCACGTGAAACACGCC
>NZ_JBEXNM010000015.1:0-157872 GCF_040611095.1 Streptomyces sp. NPDC003077
CCCCGGCGGGGGCGGCGGGGTGTGACGGTCCCGGGGTGGCCGTGGGGGGCGCTTTCGGACGATGACGAGGGCGCCCTCGGGCACTCCGCCGGGGCGCTCGCGTGACACCGCGGCGGCCGGACGCACCCGGTACTTCCCCGCGGGTGCGTCCGGCCGGCCCGTAGGGGGCGCGTGGACCCGGGCCCGTAAGGAACCGTGAGGGTTTTCCGGGCCCGTAAGGGAACGGCCTCCGGGGCTCCGGGGCCGTACGGACGGACCCGTGGGGGTGCTGACCACACCCCTGCGGGTCCGGTTTCGCACCCGCCCCGGTTCGCTCCCGGCACACCAGGGGAAGCAGGAGTTCCCGAACCTTCCGTGTACGTCCCATGGATGCGAGGCTGGGCCACATGGACCTCATCGCGCGGTTGCGAGCCGGACTCCCCGAAGAAGCCGTCCTCACCGATCCCGACGTCACCGCCTCCTACGCCCACGACGCGGCGAGCTTCTGCGCGGCCGGCACCCCGGTGGCCGTCGTCCTGCCCCGCACCGTCGAACAGGTCCAGCACGTCATGCGCACGGCCACCGCCCTGCGCGTCCCCGTCGTCCCCCAGGGGGCCCGTACGGGGCTGTCGGGGGCGGCCAACGCCTCGGACGGCTGCATTCTGCTGTCCCTGGTCAAGATGGACCGGATCATCGAGATCAACCCCGTCGACCGGATCGCGGTGGTCGAGCCCGGCGTCGTCAACGCCGTCCTCTCCCGCGCCGTCAACGAACACGGCCTCTACTACCCGCCGGACCCCTCCAGCTGGGAACAGTGCACCATCGGCGGCAACATCGGCACCGCCTCCGGCGGCCTGTGCTGCGTCAAGTACGGCGTGACCGCCGAGTACGTCCTCGGCCTGGACGTCGTCCTCGCGGACGGCCGGCTGCTGTCCACCGGACGGCGCACCGCCAAGGGAGTGGCCGGTTACGACCTGACCCGGCTGTTCGTCGGCTCGGAAGGCAGCCTCGGCGTCGTCGTCCGCGCCGTCCTCGCCCTCAAGCCCGAACCGCCGCAACAGCTCGCGCTGGCGGCGGAGTTCCCGTCCGTGGCCGCCGCCTGCGACGCGGTCTGCGAGATCATGGCGCGCGGCCACGCGCCCTCGCTCCTGGAACTCATGGACCGCACCAGCGTCCGCGCCGTCAACGCGATGGCCCACATGGGCCTCCCCGACAGCACCGAGGCCCTGCTGCTCGCGGCCTTCGACACCCCCGACCCGTCCGCCGACCTCGCCGCCGTCGGCGAGCTGTGCACCGCCGCCGGCGCCACCGAGGTCGTCCCGGCCGACACCGCCGCCGAGTCCGACCTCCTCCTCCAGGCGCGGCGGATGACCCTCACCGCCCTGGAGACGATCAAGTCGGCGACGATGATCGACGACGTGTGCGTCCCGCGCTCGCGGCTCGCCGCCATGCTCGACGGCACCGCCGCGATCGCCGAGAAGTACGACCTGACCATCGGCGTCTGCGCCCACGCGGGCGACGGCAACACCCACCCGGTGGTCTGCTTCGACGCCGCCGACCCGGACGAGTCCCGGCGCGCCCGCGACTCCTTCGACGAGATCATGGCGCTCGGCCTGGAACTGGGCGGCACGATCACCGGCGAGCACGGCGTCGGGGTCCTGAAGAAGGAGTGGCTGGCCCGGGAACTGGGACCGGTGGGGCTGGAGATGCAGCGCGGGATCAAGGCGGTGTTCGATCCGTTGGGGATTCTCAATCCGGGCAAGGTGTTTTGAGGGGCGGCTTCCGGCGTCGGTCGGCGTCGGGGGGCCGGTGTCGGGTGGTGTCGGGGCTCCGGCGTCGGTCGGTGTCGGTCGGCAATCGGGCGGTGTCGGTCGGCGATCGCTCCGTATGGTTCGGCCGGTTCGTCTCGTGGGTGCCGCTTCGATGACGAGGGCTGGTCCGGCGCGCCGGTAGTGCTCTCGCGCGCCGGGCGCCGATGAGTGTGCCGGGGCGCGGGAAGGCCGGGCGAGGCGCGTCCGGCCGTGTGCACGGGTCGCGTGCGCGGTCGCGCGGATGTTCGTACGGCGCACGGAAGCACGTACGGGCGTGGTGGCGCACGGGCGGGCGCCTGGGAACGTAGGGAAGCACCGGCGGCTGATGTGGCCGGCGTGCGCCGCCGACCGTTGACCGTTCCGCCGGTGTCCTCAGTCGGCCGCTGCACGGGCGCACGCCCCGTCCGCTCGACGGACGCACGCCTTCGGCCGTTCCACGGACGCACGCCTCCGGCCGTCCCGCACACGCGCGTCACCAACCGGCCCGTCCCGCCTGCCCGACCGGCCGGATCGGCCCGACCGGCCCGGCCCGCCGGAACGCGGGCGAGCACGCCGTTGTGCACTCCTGTACCGATCCTGGGGCACTCCCGGCCGGTTCCGCCGCGTCCGGGTGTGGTCCCGTACGCGTGTGGTGTGGCCGAACCCGGCACTCCGGCAGAGGATGGACGCGCACCGCACAAGAACAGGTTCCGAACGGCCGGTGTGACCCCACCGCCGCACGGGACGACGAGAACCGCGCGAGCCGGCGCACGACGGCCCACGCCGCTGCCCCGATCGCCCGCTGATCCACCCGTCCACCGGCCCGACCGCGCCACCGCACGGCGGTCGACCGGCGGCACGGCCCCGGACGCGGCGGGACGAGGTGTGAGAAGGCGATTCGGGGTGAGCCGCCCCAGTGGGTACGGACCGCACCGGCCGACGGAGGAGCGAGGAAACGATGGCGGGGACAGACGAGACGCACGAGTACGACGTGGTGGTGCTCGGGGCGGGGCCGACCGGCGAGAACGTCGCCGACCGGGCGCGCGCCAACGGCCTGAGCGCGGTGATCGTGGAGAGCGAACTGGTCGGCGGCGAGTGCTCGTACTGGGCGTGCATGCCGAGCAAGGCGATGCTGCGGCCGGTCACCGCGCGCGCCGACGCCCGCCGGGTGCCGGGCGTGCCGCGGGCGATCGACGAGCCGCTGGACGCCGCCGCGATCTTCGCCCACCGCGACGGCTTCGCCTCGCACTGGAAGGACGACGGCCAGGTCCAGTGGCTGGAGTCGGCCGGGATCGACCTCGTACGCGGCCACGCCAGGCTGGACGGGCCCCGGCGGGTCGTGGTGGACGGCGGTACGGACCGCGCCCGGGTGCTGACCGCCCGGCACGCCGTCGCCGTCTGCACGGGCAGCCGCGCCAAGCTGCCCGGCCTGCCGGGGCTGGCCGAGGCGCGGCCGTGGACCAGCCGCGAGGCCACCAGCGCCGGCTCCGTCCCGCCCCGGCTGGCGGTGGTCGGCGGCGGGGTGGTCGGCGTCGAGATGGCAACGGCCTGGCAGGCGCTCGGGTCCCGGGTGACGCTGCTGGTGCGGGGCGGGGGACTGCTGCCGAAGATGGAGCCCTTCGCGGGCGAACTGGTCGAGCAGGCGCTGACCGAGGCGGGCGCCACGGTGCGCACCGGCGCGTCGGTGACCGGCGTGCGGCGGCCGGAGCCGGACGGGCCGGTCACGATCACGCTGGACGGCGGCGAGGAGATCGTTGCCGACGAGGTGCTGTTCGCCACCGGCCGCGCGCCGCGCACCGACGACCTGGGCCTGGAGACGGTGGGCCTGGAACCGGGTTCGTGGCTGGAGGTGGACGACACCTGCCGGGTGACCGCCGTCTCCGGCGACTGGCTGTACGCCTGCGGCGACGTCAACGCCCGCGCGCTGCTGACCCACCAGGGCAAGTACCAGGCCCGCATCACCGGCGCCGTCATCGCGGCCCGCGCGCGGGGCGCGGCCGTCCAGGGGGAGCCCTGGGGCGCGCACGCCGCGACCGCCGACACCGCCGCGGTCCCCCAAGTGGTCTTCACCGACCCCGAAGTCGCCTCGGTCGGCCTGACCGCCGAGGCCGCCGAGCGCGCCGGCCACCGGGTGCGCGCCGTCGACTACGACCTGTCCTCCGTGGCAGGTGCCGCCCTGTATGCCGACGGTTACCGGGGGCGCGCCCGTATGGTCGTCGACCTGGACCGGGAGGTCCTCCTCGGCGTCACCTTCGTGGGCGCGGCCGTGGGGGAGCTGCTGCACTCCGCGAGCGTCGCGGTCGCGGGCGAGGTCCCCATCGACCGCCTCTGGCACGCCGTCCCGGCCTACCCGACGGTCAGCGAGGTGTGGCTGCGGCTGCTGGAGACGTATCGGGGCTGAAGACATCCCCGCGGACGGCAAAGGGCCCTTCCCCTTGGGGCTGTGCGCCGCACGACGGGCCCCGTACGCCGTACGACGGACTCCGTGCGCCGTACGACGTAGGACGAAATCCCGATTCCTGCCACGGGCACGCGGACATACGGTCGGTGGTGCGCAGGCAACAGCGCGCAGGTCACAGAGCAGCACCAACGGCCCTGTCCGCAGCGGATGACGCAGGAGGCCCCTCGTGCCCGTACAGCTCGACCACACCATCATTCACGCCCGCGACAAGTTCGCTTCCGCCCGGTTCCTTTCGGAACTGATCGACGGTCCCGAGCCCCAGGCCTTCGGCCCGTTCGCGGCCGTGCCCGTCGGCAACGGCCTGACCATCGACTACGCCGACTTCGTCGTGAAGCCGGAGCAGATCGTGCTCCAGCACCTGGCGTTCCTGGTCGACGAGGATGAGTTCGACCAGATCTTCGCCCGCATCCAGGAGCGCGACCTGCCGTACTGGGCGGACCCGTACCACGAGAAGCCGAAGGAGATCAACCACATCGGCGGTGGCCGGGGCGTCTACGTGAGCGACCCGGACGGCCACGCCATCGAGTTCCTCACCCGCAAGCACACTCTGGAGGACCTGAGCGCTTCCTGAACCCACGGGCGGTGTGCTCCGGGGCGGCCCAGGGGAGGGCCGGTCCCGGGACACCGCCCGCAGGCCGGTCCCGGGACACCGCCCGCAGCCGGTGACGCGCCACCGTCGGGAAAGCCCTGCGCGGGGCCCTTCCGGGAAAGGCCCTACGCGCGGGGAAAAGCCCTACGCGGCCCCGTCCGGGCCGTCGCCGGACGTGCCGGACGCGCCGGACCCGTCCGGCCACGGGTCCTCGCGCGGCGCCGGGGTGAGGAGGCGGCTCAGGCCCTTGTCCAGCTTCAGGTGGTCCTGTTCCGTCCCCGGCGGGACGATCCGCAGCGTGCGCTCCAGCCACGCCGACACCGCCGCCGCGGGCGCCTCCAGCAGCGCCTCGCCGTCCGGCGAACTGAGCGCCACACAGACCACGCCGCGCGCCCGCGACTTCGTCGGCCAGACCCGCACGTCACCGTGGCCGCACGGCCGGAACACCCCCTCCACCAGCAGCTCGCGGGCGAAGGTCCAGCCGACGGGGGACGGCGAGCCGATGTGGAAGGTGACGTGGACGGCGTAGGGGTCGTCCGTACGGTAGGCCAGCCGGGCCGGGACGGGGACGCTGTGCTCCGGTGACAGGACCAGACCCAGCTCCAGCTCTCGTTCCACCACGGTGTGCTGCATGGGACCGCCTCTCTATCTCTCCCTGGGCGGGCACCCGTATGAGGGCCCGCACCTCAAAGGGACGGTGCGGCCCCCGTGGCCTTACACGGCTTCGCGGCCTTTTTCGCGGCCCACTTCCAGGTGGTCCGGCATGGGGACGGCACGGGCCCGCCCCTCGGTCTGATAGATGTGGTCGCTGCGTTGCGGCAGACTGCACATGCCCCACCCACCACACACCAGGCCGA
The DNA here is from genome assembly GCF_040611095.1 of Streptomyces sp. NPDC003077. Lineage (NCBI taxonomy): Bacteria > Bacillati > Actinomycetota > Actinomycetes > Kitasatosporales > Streptomycetaceae > Streptomyces > Streptomyces sp. NPDC003077. Next base: position 5,677 of record NZ_JBEXNM010000015.1, read on the forward strand.
GAACAGATACGGGACTTCGGACATGAGCGCCCCTACCTCCGGATCCGAGGGCGGCAGCCCCACGCCAGGCTTCTACCCGGACCCGTCCATCCCCGGCTACATCCGCTACTGGAGCGGGACCGCGTGGGTTCCGGGCACCAGCCGCCCGGCCCCCGCCGAGGGCGAGCCGCTGCCCGCGCCGCCGCCGGGCGCCGCCGCCCGCCCCCAGGCGCCGGCCGCACCGCCGTCCGGGGCGGGGCGCGCGGGGGACGGGGCCCGGGCCGCCGCGCAGGAGGAGACCGGCCCGGTGTTCTTCGACGAGACGGAGCAGCCCGCCGGGGCGGCCTCCGGCGCCGACTCCGGCCGTCCCGCGCCGGGTCCCGGCAGTGAGGTGGACGACCGCACCCTGGCGGCGTGGGAGGGCCCCGGACGGCTGTCCTCCGGCACGCCTTCCGAGCCGGGTCCCGGACGGCTGTCCTCCGGCACGCCTTCCGAGCCGGGCCCCGGGCGGCCGTCCTCCGGCGCGTCCGCCGGGCCCGCCTCCGCCTGGCAGGCGGACGCGGGCCGGCAGGGCGGGTTCGCCGGTGCGCCGGATCACCGGGTGTCGTGGGGGGCGCCCTCGGACGAGGCCGCGGATGCGGCCGGGGCTTCCGGCGGTGCGGCCACTCGGCGGGCGGGGGCCGCGTCGCCGGTCCCCCCTTCGTCTTCGGCGGGGCGGACCGATTCGGCAGCTCAGGGCGGGGCGGCGGAAACGCCGGGCGCCGCCGAGCCGGTGGGTGCGGCGGACGCCGCAGGGCGGGCCCACGCGGCCCCGGGCGCCGAGCGCGCGTCGGCATCCCCGTCCGCCGAGCAGGCGCCCGCCGCCACGTCCGCCGACGCGCTGCCGCCCGACCCCTCCCGTCCGGACGGCACGGTCACCATCCGCGCCGTCCGCGAGCCCGGTCCCGGCACCGATCACGGGACGACGACCTTCCGCGCGGTGGGCCGCGAACCCGCCCCGCGCGGCGACACCGACCAGGGGACCGCGACCATCCGCGCGGTGCGCCCGGACGGCCCGGCGCCGCGGAAGACCGGCGACACGATGGCCATCCGCCTCACCGCCCCGCCGTCGGACGGGCCGTCCATCGGGGCGCCGAGGTCGCTGCCCTCCGGCGGTACGGCACCCGCCCAGGACGGCCGGCCGGGCGGGCAGCCCCAGCCGTCGGCCCGGCAGCCGCTCCCGTCCCAGTCCCCGGCATCCCCGGCCCGCCCGCCGCGGCAGGACGCGGCGCAGGGCGGGGTGCAAGGCGGTCCGCAGGCCGGGGCGCAGGGCCTGACGACGCCGCAGCCGGCGCCGGGGCGGCCGTCCCCCGTCCAGCCGTCCTCCCCCGTCCAGCCGTCCCCGTTCCCGCGGGCCGGTGCTCCGGCCTCCCCGGGCCCGCAGTCCGCGTCGGCCCCCGGTCCGCAGCACCGTCCGGCGGCGTCCGGGCCCGCCGCCGGGTTCCCCGCGCAGGACGGGCGGCTCGCGGCCTCCGGGCCGGTCGTCCCGCCGCAGTCCGGCGGGCCCGAGAGCGTCATCCCGTGGAAGCCGCCGGTCTCCGACCCGTTCGGCACGCAGGAGCAGGGCCGGCCGGCCGGGCTCGGGCGCCGGCTGGCGGCCCGGCTGGTGGACAGCGTCGTGCTGGCCGTCGTCACCGGCGCCGCCGCCGTCCCGCTGTGGGTGCAGGCGGCCGACCACATCGACGAGAAGGTCGAGGCGGCCAAGCAGACCGGCCGGCAGGTCACGGTCTACCTGCTCGACGGCACCACCGGCCCGTACCTGGGCATCGTGCTCGCCGTCCTGCTGGTCGCCGGGGTGCTCTGCGAGGCGCTGCCGACGGCCAAGTGGGGCCGCACGCTCGGCAAGAAGCTGTGCGGCGTCAGGGTGCTGGACATCGAGGGGCACGACAAGCCGTCCTTCGCGGCGGCGCTCAAGCGCTGGCTGGTGTACGGCGTGCTGGGGATGGTGGCCGTCGGGATCGTCAACGTCCTGTGGTGCCTGTTCGACCGTCCCTGGCGGCAGTGCTGGCACGACAAGGTCGCCGGCACCTTCGTCGCCGGGAACTGATCCGCCCTCAGGCGCGGCGCCGCCCCGCTCTTCCGTCGGAAACGGCCCCGGATCGACCGATCCGGGGCCGTTTCCGTCCCCCGAACGGCGCGCGCGGGGTGCGACGGGCCGCGCCAGGGGTTCGACTCGGGCCATGAGCAGCGACCAGCCGAGGCCCGGAGCCTCCGGTGAGCCCCCGGAGGACGACCCGTTCCGGAAGGGACCGAGGCCGCCGGGCGAGCCGCGTCCGTCGGCGAACGGTTCCCCGTACGGCGGTTCCGGCTCCCCGCGCGAGGGGCCCCCTCATGAGAGCGCCCCTCAAGACGGCCGTCAGGGCTCTCCTTATGACGGCCGTGAGGGCTCCCCTTATGACGGCCCGCCCCCCGACGGGTCTCCCTACGGGGCTCCGCCCTACGACGGTCCCGCCCATGAGGGTCCGCCCCGCGACGGGACGCCCCGGGACGGTTCGCCGTACGGCGGTACGGCCTACGGGACCGGCGAGGCGGGCGGCCCGCCCCCGCCCCCGCCGAGCGGCGGGCCGCCCTACGGCCAGGGCCCGTACGGGGGCGGCCCCTACGGGAACGGTCCTTACGGCGGTGACCCTTACGGGGGCAGCCCCTACGGCGGCGGCCCTTACGGCGGCCCGTACGGCGCGGCCGACCCGCTGGCCGGAATGCCGCCGCTCGCGCATCGCGGCCGGCGGCTGGTGGCCCGCATCATCGACGGGCTCATCATCGGCGTGCCCGTCGGACTGATCGTCAGTCTCCTCGTCGGCGGGGTGGACTACACCAGTACGAGCAGCGCGGACAGCGGCAGGCAGGCGACGGTCTCGGGCATCACGATGCTGGCCTACCTGGTCTACGAGGGACTGATGCTGACCAGCCGCGGCCAGACCGTGGGCAAGATGATCATGGGTATTCGCGTCGCGATGCTGGACAACGGGGCGATCCCGACGGGCCCGGCGGGCTGGGTGCGGGCGGCCGTCTACACGCTGCCGGAGATCGTGCCCTGCTGCGGCTTCCTCTTCTGGCTCGTCAACGTCCTGTGGTGCACCTGGGACAAGCCGTACCAGCAGTGCCTGCACGACAAGGCGGCGCGGACGGTGGTGGTCTCCGCCGCGTGAGCCCGGTGTTCCCGCGCGCGTCCGCCGATGGGGAGGCGGCGGATCCCGTACGGGAGATCACGGCCGGGGGCGGGCTTCCCGTGGTCGCTCGCCCCTGACAGGCCGTCATCACCTATAGATGCGCGAGGACATGCGCGGCGCGTGAAAGCGGACGGACAGCGGGTGGCTCAGCGGGAGCGTTCCCGTACGGCGGTACCGGCCGTGTGCGTGCGCTGCCGCGGCGACTGGCGGGGAATCCGCACCGGCCGTGGCGGCGTGGAGTCGGCGGACGCCTCGTCCCCGGATCGCGCCGTGGACGCCGTGCGCGCCGCACGCCGGCGGGCGCCGCGCGCGCCCCGAGGCGCCGGGGCCGCCGTGAGCGCCACGAGCAGGCCGAGGCCGAGGGCGACGAGGGCGATGACGACGATGCCGACCCCGGTCCGCGTCTGGGACAGCAGCAGCATGGCGAGTGTGGAGAAGACGACGGTGGCCGAGCCGTAGGCGAGCTGTGCGGGAGTCGGACGAGGCATGACGATTCCGTCCCTCAAAGGTCGGTAAGGGCTGTCGGTCGACTGTGGCGCGCCGTCAAGCGACTCTACGGTCCTTACTTCCCGAGGGGAACTGGCGGTAAGCGTGACCTGACCCACGGTTCCGAGGCACGGGGGCGCACGGCGCCATCACGCGCTTGGACGCCCGTGAGCTGTGCGTCTGTTGGCGAACGTGGGGCGCCGCTGCGTCCGGCGATGAGGGCGTACGCGCCCCCTGCCACCGTCCGCTGACCGGTCGCGGACGACCGCTTATCGCACACCTTCGGCGGGGGCCGGACACGTATCGGACGCGGCGGTCGGCGAGCGACGCGCGGCGCCCGGCGGACGGTATCCGGCGGCCCGTCTGCGGCACCCGGCGGCGGGGCGGCCCCGGCCGCCGTGCGGCCCCGGCCACGCGGACGGGGCGTGACCGCGCCGCCCCCTGATCGTTCCTGACACCGGTGCCGTGCCGCGGCCGGAAACGTCCGGACCGGCCCCGGACCGGCCCCGCGCCGGCCCCTGCGGCCCACCGGAGCGAACGGTGAAATGGCTGGTCATCGACGGTGTGACGGCCTTCCACTGGCGGGCGGTGGCCGATGGGGGTTGGATGCGGAGGACGGGGCCTTGTTGACACACAGTCTCGTGGGGGTGGAATGTCCACGACCGAGGGAGTGCCCGGCGGCGGAACGGCCGGGGGAGCGGGCGGCGGATACGTCCGCCTGCCGGGCGGGAACGTGGTGGTCGCCCTGTGGCTGCCCCGGCCGGACGGCGCGGGCCGCCGCGTACGCGTCCTCGTCCACGCCCGCAACCGCCAGCGCGCCCTGACCCGGCTGCGCAACCTCGGCCTGCGCTCGGTCTACCTGCGCGGGAACACCGCGCCGCCCACCCCGGACGAGATCACCGCGGTGCTGCACCACCCGGACGGCCTGGTCTGGCGGGCGGTCCTGGAGGACGACACGGAGTCCTGGCACCCGATAGCCGGCCTGCTGCGCCCACCGGTGCGCGAACAGGACCCGCGACCGCACGGGCGAGAGCCGTATCCGGAGGATCGCGGGGGCCGCGAGCGCCCGGGGGGTTCCCCGGACCCGCAGGACGCGCAGCATCCACAGGGCCCGCAGGATCCGCAGGGCCCGTACGGGCTGCTCAGCCGCTGAGGATCACCGGCTTGCCGCTCAGCTCCACCGACGCCTCCTTGAGCGCTTCCAGGGCCGCCTCCGTGGTGTGCCGGGCCACGCCCGCCGTCAGGTCCAGCAGGACGTGCGTACGGAACCCCTCGCGCACCGCGTCCAGGGCCGTGGCCCGCACGCAGTGGTCCGTGGCGATGCCGACCACGTCCACCTCCGTCACGTCGTGGTCGCGCAGCCAGTCCGCGAGCGCCCGGCCGTTCTCGTCCACGCCCTCGAAACCGCTGTAGGCGGCGCTGTACATGCCCTTGTCGAAGACCGCGTCGACGGCGCCGGAGGCGATGGAGGGCGCGAAGTTGGGATGGAAGCCGCTGCCCTCGGTGCCCGCCACGCAGTGCGGCGGCCAGGAGTTCTCGTAATCGGGCTGGTCGGAGAAGTGGTCGCCCGGTTCTATGTGGTGGTCCCTGGTGGCGACGACGTGCCGGTAGCAGCCGCCCGCGGTCTGGCCCACCAGATCGGTGATGGCCGCGGCCACGTCAGCCCCTCCTGCCACCGCGAGGCTGCCGCCTTCGCAGAAGTCGTTCTGTACATCGACGACGATCAATGCCCGGTGCATGGTGCGTGCCTTTCCTGGCCGGTGGGTGGAACGGGAAGCGCTGACGGGGATGACGGGGTGTCGGGGGTGCGGGGGATCCGGGGAATCCGCGGGATTTCGGGGATGAAGAAGCCCCAGGAAGCCAATGGGGCCGGCGAGGCCGACGAGGCTGACGAAGAGTGACGAAGACGACGAGGAACGAGGGAAACGAGAGGGACGACGAGAGACCGATGCGAAGACGGTGGAGCGTGGGGCGCCTGGGGGAACGAGCCGGCGGCGGACCGGAAGAGGGACCGGCAGCAGTACGGTCCGATGTCACCGAGGGTAGCCACCGGGCCGCCCGGGCGGGAGTGCGCACGCGGTGGCCGGACGGAGTGCGCGGGCGGAGTACGGCGCCCCGCCGGACGCCGGGGCTCACCCGGACCCCGAGGCACCCCGGCCCACGCGCCACCGCCCGGCGAACCACCGGCACCCGAGTGCCACACATGCCCCCAGGCCACACCTGTCACCCCCTCCCGACCACCGCACCGGTCGCCCCGCGTCACGCTTGCCGCGTCCCCCTAAGGCAGCTTCCCCCTCGTCACCCGGAAGCCATTCACCCGTGAGCCGCAGGAGTCGAGTCATTCATCCCTGAGCCGCGAGGGTCCTGCGCGCCTGAGCCGCGGGAGCCATGCGCCCCGGGCGCCGTTCCCCCGGGAGCCGTGCGTCCGGGAGCCACACACCCGGACGCCACACACCCGGACGCCACACCCGGGCGCCACGCCCCCGCGAGCCGCGCCCCCATTCGTCACACATACTCCGTCGGAAGCACCGGCTCCCCGCGCGAGAGCTGGGTCGCGGACATCGGCAGCCCGGCCCGGGCGCGGAGGTGCCGGTCGCGGGCGGCCTCCAGCGGCTCGCGGCCCACCACCTCGCCGCCGCGGACGAGCGGCACCGCCAGCTGCCGCTCGGCCAGCTCCGGCGGGATCTCGCCGGTGCCGATGACCTCCGCCTCGGCGATCCCGGTCTCGTCCAGCCGACGGGCGGACCACTTGCGCCCGCCGACCGAGGACTTGGCGCCCATCGACTTCTTGGCGACCGGTCGCAGCGGGGCGCCCGGGGCGTCGCTCTCGGCGCGCGCGACGAGCTTGTAGACCATCGAGCAGGTCGGGTGCCCGCTGCCGGTCACCAGACGGGTGCCGACCCCGTACGCGTCCACGGGGGCGGCGGCGAGCGAGGCGATGGCGTACTCGTCCAGGTCGCTGGTCACCACGATGCGGGTCTTGGTGGCGCCGAGCTCGTCGAGCTGCTGGCGGACCCGGTGGGCGAGGAGCAGCAGGTCGCCCGAGTCGATCCGGACGGCGCCGAGGCCGGTGCCGGCCACCTCCACGGCCGTGCGGACGGCGGTGGCCACGTCGTAGGTGTCCACGAGCAGTGTGGTGCCGCTGCCCAGGGTCGCGACCTGCGCGGTGAAGGCGTCCCGTTCGCTGTCGTGCAGCAGGGTGAAGGCGTGCGCGCTGGTGCCGACCGTGGGGATGTTGTAGCGGAACCCCGCCGCCAGGTCGGACGTGGTGTGGAAGCCGCCCACGTAGGCGGCGCGGGCGGCGGCCACCGCGGAGAGTTCGTGCGTGCGCCGGGCACCCATCTCGATCAGCGGACGGTCGCCCGCCGCCACGGACATGCGGGACGCCGCCGCGGCCACCGCCGAGTCGTGGTTGAGGATCGACAGGATCACCGTCTCCAGCACCACCGCCTCGGCGAACGTGCCCTCGACGCGCATGATCGGTGAGCCGGGGAAGTAGACCTCGCCCTCCGGGTAGCCCCAGATGTCGCCGCGGAAGCGGTAGTCGGCGAGCCACTCCAGCGTCGGTTCGTCGAGGATGCGGCGGTCGCGCAGGAAGCCCAGGATCATCGGGTCGAAGCGGAAGTTCTCCACCGCGTCCAGGACCCGGCCGGTGCCCGCGACCACGCCGTAGCGGCGGCCCTCGGGCAGGCGGCGGGTGAAGACCTCGAAGACCGAGCGGCGGTCGGCGGTGCCGGCCCGCAGCGCGGCCTGCAACATGGTGAGCTCGTACTGGTCCGTGAAGAGCGCAGTCGACGGCACGGCCACCGGCAGCCCCAGGTCTGCTGTGTTCATGCGGTGGATGCTACCTCCCTTACTCGTCACTTTGACGATTTCGGGGGCGGCGGCCGGTCGGCCCGGGGCGGGCGGTCCGCGTGCGGCCTTCTCCCGGCCGGGGCGCGCGTGCGCGGTGGCGTTCCCCCGGCCGGGCCGGATGCCCGGCGGTGAGGTTCCCCGGGTCGTTTGTGCGATGCCCCACTCCGGGTGGCAGCATGGGGAACGTGAGCGCCCACTTGTCACCCACCATCGTCCAGCCGCCGCCGCGTTGCGCGCTCGGCGCGCCGACGGAGATCGAGCGTCCCGAGTCCAGTGAGGCGCCTTTCGAGGTGCCCGAGCCCGACGTCCCGTGGGTCACGGTCGTTCACAACGACCCCGTCAACCTCATGAGCTACGTCGCCTACGTCTTCCAGTCCTACTTCGGCTACTCCAAGGACAAGGCCCGCCGCCTCATGCTCGACGTCCACCACAAAGGCCGCGCGATCGTCTCCAGCGGCAGCCGCGAGGAAATGGAGCGCGACGTGCAGGCCATGCACGGCTACGGCCTCTGGGCGACCCTTCAGCAGGACCGCTGATGGCCGGCCACTTCGAACCCCTGCCCGGCGGCGGTGCCGCCGCCCCCTTCGACGAGGTCGAGATCTCCATCCTGCGCAGCCTCGCCGTCCAGCTCCTGGAGCTGATCGGCCCGGGCGAGGAGCCGGACGGCGACGCCGACCCGCTCGCCGCGCTCTTCACCGAGGGCCCCAGCGAGCCGCCCTCCGACCCGGTCCTGGCGCGGCTGTTCCCGGACGCGTACGGCGGTCCCGACGTGGTGCCGGACGACGACACGCACGCCGCCTCCGCCGAGTTCCGCCGCTACACCGAGAACGACCTGCGCGCCCGCAAGCGCGAGGACGCGCTCGCGATGGTGCGCGCCCTGGACTCGCTGGGGCCGGTCGTCGGCGGCGGCGAGGGCGGCCCCGGGGGCGCCGTGCTGCGCCTGAAGCCCGACGAGTGCCGCCAGTGGCTCGGCGCCCTCAACGACCTCCGCCTCGCCCTCGGCACCCGCCTGGAGGTCACCGACGAGGAGGACGGCGACGCCCTGCTCCGCCTCCCGGACACCGACCCGCGCAAGCCGATGGCGGTCGCGTACCTGTGGCTGGGGGGCTTGCAGGAGACGTTGGTGGAAGCGCTGATGACGTGAGGGCGGGAGGCCGGCGGAGTGTGAGAGCGGGTCGCCGGACTCCGTCGGCGGGTGCGCCGGGCGGTCGGGCGTCGGCGGGGTCGGTCCCGTCGGCGCCCGTCGGCTTCCGAAGCCCGTCGGTGCCCGTCGGTGCCCGTCGGTTTCCGAGGCCCACCCGGGCCCGCCCCGCCCTGCCCCCTGCCGCCAACGGCGCACGGAACCCTGCCCCGCAGGCCCCCACCAGCGCCGGGAGCGGGCCTCCGCGCCCGGGCTCGCGACTTCGCCCTTTCTCCCTTGTCGCACCCCGCGACAAGGCCACCAGGCCCCCGCTATCTTGTCCTGATCATGACGGTTCGGTGAGGGAACACGGGAATCCGGATAACGATCCCATTACCGAACACATGCACCTTCCTGCATGTTTCATGATTTTGTCCGGTTTTAACCGAGATCTACATCGAGACATCACTGGTCGTTCTGCAACAGTCGTGATAAATGTTCACGACCTGCCGTGAGTGACGCCACCCATGTCGCTGCGGGAGCGCTGAGCCGACCGACCGTCGGCGTGCAGGAACTCCATCCGGGGGGATCGGGACCCGATCCGGACAAACCGGGTCGGAATGGAGAAAGGCGCACCACTCATGACCTCTGTGCAGGTCGGCAAACGACACGACGGCGACGAGGCCGCGGGTTCCGCCTCGGAAGAGGGCTACCAGCGGGGGCTGGGCAACCGGCAGATCCAGATGATCGCCATTGGTGGCGCCATCGGCACGGGCTTGTTCCTCGGAGCGGGCAAGGCGATCTCAAAAGCCGGACCGAGCATCATCCTCACCTATGCCGTGGTCGGCATAGTCATCTTCATCATCATGCGCGCCCTGGGCGAACTGCTCATGTACCGGCCGGTCTCGGGCTCCTTCTCGGAGTACGGGCGGGAATTCCTCGGCCCCTTCATGGGATTCGTCACGGGCTGGACCTACTGGCTTTTCTGGGTCGTCACCGGCATCACGGAAGTGACCGCGGCGGCCACCTATGTGCAGTACTGGAACAAGTCCATTCCGCAATGGGCCGCCGCTCTGGTCTTCACCATCGCCCTCTTCGGCATCAATCTGATTTCCGTAAAGATCTTCGGTGAGCTGGAATTCTGGTTCTCGATGGTCAAGGTGACCGCCATCATCGGCATGATCCTCATCGGCCTCGGCGTGATCACCCTCGGCTTCTCGGACGCGGGGGAGACCGCCTCCTTCAGCCTCCTGTGGTCCGACGGCGGGTTCTTCCCCAAGGGCATCGGCGGCACCCTGATGACCCTGCAGATCGTGATGTTCGCCTTCCTCGCCGTCGAACTCGTCGGCGTCACCGCGGGTGAGGCGACCGACCCCAAGAAGGTCCTGCCCAAGGCCATCAACACCGTCCCGTGGCGGATCGGCCTCTTCTACATCGGCGCGCTGATCATCATCCTGTCGGTCGTGAGCTGGACGGTCTTCGAGCCGGGCGTCAGCCCGTTCGTCGCCGCCTTCGCGAAGATCGGCCTGCCGGCCGGTGCGGGCATCGTCAACTTCGTCGTCCTGACCGCCGCCCTCTCGTCCGCCAACTCCGGCATGTACTCCACCGGGCGCATGCTGCGCGACCTGTCGCGCAACGGGCAGGGCCCGAAGATGTTCACCTACCTGAGCAAGAACGGGCTGCCGACCCGCGGCACCGCGGTCTCCGTGGCCATGATGCTCTTCGGCGTCTGGATCAACTACCAGTGGCCGGGCGAGGCGTTCAACTACGTCGTCTCCTTCTCGACCATCTCCGGCATGTGGGCCTGGATCGCCATCCTGCTCTCCCAGCTCCGCTACCGGGCCAAGGTCAACCGCGGGGAACTGCCGGCGTCCAGCTTCCGGGCACCCGGCGCCCCGTACACCTCGATCTTCGCGCTGGCCTTCATCGGCATGGTCATCGTCATGATGGGCGTCGATCCGGACGCCCGGATCTCGCTGTACGCGGCCCCGGTGTGGGGGCTCCTGCTGGCCATCGGCTACCTGGTCATCAAGAACCGCAACCCGGAGGTCTTCGCGGGCCGCAAGGAGGGCGCGTCGGCCGCTCCCGCCAAGGAGGACTGAGTCTCGGGTCCGGCCAAGGGGGACCGAGCCTCGGGGCCCCTCAAGGAGGACTGAGTCTCGGATTCCGTCAAGGAGGACTGAGCCTCGGACGCCCGGCGTCCAGCATGTGGGCCCGTACGTACCAAGCACCGGTACGTACGGGCCCTCTGTCTATCCTGATCCGCATGCTGACCCTCACGAAGGCCCTCTACGACCAGATCGTCGAGCACACCCGGCAGGACCACCCCGACGAGGCGTGCGGCGTGGTCGCGGGCCCGGCCGGCAGCGGTCGTCCCGAGCGGTTCATCCCCATGCTCAACGCCGCCCGCTCGCCCACTTTCTACGAGTTCGACTCCGCCGACCTGCTCAAGCTCTACCGCGAGATGGACGACCGGGACGAGGAACCGGTCATCATCTATCACTCGCACACCGCCACCGAGGCCTACCCCTCGCGCACCGACATCTCGTACGCCAACGAGCCCGCCGCCCACTACGTCCTCGTCTCCACCGCGGACACCGACGACGCCGGGCCCTTCCAGTTCCGCTCGTTCCGCATAGTGGACGGGGAGGTCACGGAGGAAGAGGTCGAGGTCGTCGACGCGTACGCGTGAGCGCGGCGGGACCCTCTCCAGCGGGCGGCCGACGCGTCGCCCACCCGGCCGCACGGGCGGCCGACGCGCCCTTGACCGGCGCGTACGGGCCGCCCGTGCGGCCGGTCCGGGGCCGGTGGCGCGCCGCGCGGAGCCGGCCCGGGCGCCCGTCCCCACGGGACCGGCGGGGTATCCGGCAGGCCCTCACCGCGGCCACCGGAAGCGGTCTCTCCGCGCGCCCGTCCCACCTGTTGTGCACCGGACGTCCGCACTCCGAGATGAGGTTCCAGTCGCCGGACCGGGAATCGATACGATGACCGCATGGTTTTCGACGACGTGAGCGAAAAGACGCAGGGCACCGCGCTCGCTCCGCTCGCCGCGCGTCGCTGTGCCTCGGCCTTCCTCGGGGTCTTCGGATGCGGGGCCGCGCGGCTGCACGTGGACCTGTGCCGACTCGCCAGCGCGATCTGTCCGGGCCACGCGGACTGAGCGGCACGGGTACGCGCCTTCACGGCCCCGCACGACTCGCGTCACCAGCTTCTCCGCACCACCGCGTCACCCGCGCGCGCCGGACCGGCGCACCGGCACCCCGCCGTGCCGCCGTGCGCCCGGCCCCGCCCGCGGCCCGCGCACCCTCCGCAGACCCACGTACGCACCCAGTCCACCCGGTACGCCACCGCAGCCCGACAGGAGCACTCTCATGGCCATCGAGGTCCGAATCCCGACCATCCTGCGCACCTACACCGACGGCCAGAAGTCCGTCCAGGGCAGTGGGGACACCCTCGCCGACCTCTTCGCCGACCTGGAGAGCCGCCACACCGGCATCCAGGAGCGCCTCGTCGAGGGCGGCGAGCTGCGCCGCTTCGTGAACGTCTACCTCAACGACGAGGACGTGCGCTTCCTCAAGGGCATCGCGACCGAGCTCTCCGACGGCGACAACGTCACCATCCTCCCGGCCGTCGCGGGCGGCTCCGGCGCCGCCGGAACGCGCTGATGCGGTACGACTCCCCGCTCGCGGCCGTCGGCAACACGCCGCTGGTGCGCCTGCCGCGCCTGTCGCCGTCCGACGAGGTACGGATCTGGGCCAAGCTGGAGGACCGCAACCCCACCGGCTCGGTCAAGGACCGGCCCGCCCTGCACATGATCGAGCAGGCGGAGAAGGACGGCCGGCTGACGCCGGGCTGCACCATCCTGGAGCCGACCTCCGGCAACACGGGCATCTCGCTCGCCATGGCGGCCAAGCTCAAGGGCTACCGCATCGTGTGCGTCATGCCGGAGAACACCTCCTCCGAGCGGCGCGAGCTGCTCGCCATGTGGGGCGCCGAGATCATCTCGTCCCCCGCGGCGGGCGGCTCCAACACGGCCGTCCGCGTCGCCAAGGAACTGGCCGCCGAGCACCCGGACTGGGTGATGCTCTACCAGTACGGGAACGCCGACAACGCCGGCGCCCACTACGCGACCACCGGCCCGGAGATCCTCGCCGACCTCCCCTCCATCACCCACTTCGTCGCGGGGCTCGGCACCACCGGCACGCTCATGGGCGTCGGCCGGTACCTGCGCGAGCACGTACCCGGCGTTCAGATCGTCGCCGCCGAACCGCGCTACGACGACGTCGTGTACGGGCTGCGCAACCTCGACGAGGGTTTCGTCCCCGAGCTGTACGACGAGACCGTGCTCACCACGCGGTTCTCGGTGGGCTCGGAGGACGCCGTGCGGCGCACCCGGGAACTCCTCGCGCAGGAAGGTATCTTCGCCGGGGTCTCCACCGGCGCCGCGCTGCACGCGGCGATCGGCGTCGCCAAGAAGGCGGTCCGCGCCGGGCAGACCGCCGACGTGGTGTTCGTCGTCGCCGACGGCGGCTGGAAGTACCTCTCGACCGGGGTCTACACCGCCGAATCCACCGAGGCGGCCATCGAGACGCTGCATGGGCAGCTTTGGGCGTGAAAGGCCGGGGTCGGGGGCGTGAGGCCCGAGGCCGGGGCTTTGGCTTGGGGTCTGAGCTTGGGGCCCGGTCTTCGGCCTGAGCTCTGGGCCTGAACGTCGGACTGAGCTTGGGGCCCGGCCTTCGGATCTGTGACGGAGGCGCGGCCTTCGGCCTGCGCTTCGGGCCTTGGCTCCCGGCCCGACGGACCACCGACGCCGACGGCGGCAAGCCGGTTGCCGCGCGCTGACGGCGGATCGGAGCACAAGAGGGCGCACCCGTTGACGGGTGCGCCCTCTCGCTGTGTCCGGGGCCCCACTCGGACTGGTGATTCCGCCCACAGCTCGCCCCGCCGGAGGGGCCACCAGCCCTTTTGCGCCTTACGCTCAGGGCACCGCACGACCCCCCGGCGACCCGTCAGGAAACCCTCCTGGGGCCACCGGGGCGGCACCCCGGACCCGCCCGACGGACCCTGGGGACGGGAGTCCGCGAGGACCGGGCAGGGACGCCCTGTCGCCTCCGCGGCTCCCTGCCGTAACCCGCAAGGCCCGTCCGTTAACCACGTCAACCCGCAGTCCCCGACCCGCACCCGCGGTCCCGAGGTCCCGTCCGTCCGCCACCCCCCGCATGGACCCGCCGACCAGCCCGCCCACGGAGGTTCACGCCCGTATGAAGCTCACTGTCGTCGGATGCTCGGGGTCGTTCCCGTCCACGGAATCGGCCTGTTCGAGCTACCTCCTGGAGGCCGACGGCTTCAGGCTGCTGCTCGACATGGGCAACGGTGCCCTGGGCGAGCTGCAGCGCCACTGCGGTCTCTACGACCTCGACGCCGTTCTCCTGTCCCACCTGCACGCCGACCACTGCATCGACCTCTGCGGCTACTTCGTCGTCCGCTACTACCGGCCGGACGGCGGACGCTGCGCCCCGATGCCGGTGTACGGACCGGCCGGCACCGAGCGGCGGTTGACCGCCGCGCACGCGGACCTGCCGACCGAGCGCGCGATGAGCGAGGTCTTCGACTTCCGCACGCTGACCCCCGGCACCTTCTCCATCGGCCCGTTCACCGTCCGTACGGAACTGGTGAGCCACCCGGTGGAGGCGTTCGGCTTCCGCATCGAGCACGGCGGCAAGACGCTGACGTACTCCGGTGACACCGGCACCTGCGACGCGCTGGACGCGCTGGCCGAGGACACCGACTTCTTCCTGTGCGAGGCCTCCTTCACGCACGGCAAGGAGGACATCCCCGACCTGCACCTCAACGGGCGGGAAGCCGGCGAGTGCGCCGAGCGCGCGGGGGTGGGGCGGCTGGTCCTCACCCACATCCCGCCGTGGACCGATCCCGGCATCAACCTGCGCGACGCCCAGGAGGTCTTCGACGGGCCGGTGGAGGTCGCGAAGGCGGGGGCGGTGTACGAGATCTGAGGGTGGAGGGGCGCGGACCCGCCGCGGGGCCTGGTTCCCGGACGGCCGGCGGCCCGTCTCGCGTCCCCACTACGACGAAGGCCCCTGGTCACCGCACGGGCGGTGACCAGGGGCCTCGGCGCTCCCCCGGACGGCCGGGGGACCGGAGGGATCAGCCCTTGAACTGGGCCTTCTCCTCCTCGGCGATCTCTTCCTCGGACTCGCGGCCCGGGGTCGGGATGTTGAACTTGGTGATCGCGAACCGGAAGATCACGTAGTACAGCGCGGCGAAGCACAGGCCCACCAGCAGCAGCATCCACGGCTTGGTCGCGATGCCCAGGTTCAGCAGGAAGTCGATGCCGCCGGCCGAGAAGCCGAAGCCGTCCTTCATGCCGAGCGCCCAGGTCAGGGCCAGGGAGACACCGGTGAGCACCGCGTGGACCGCGTACAGCACCGGGGCGATGAACATGAAGGTGAACTCGATCGGCTCGGTCACGCCGGTGATGAAGGCGGTGAGCGCGATGGAGAACATCATGCCGCCGACGACCTTGCGGCGCTCGGGGCGGGCGCAGTGGACGATCGCCAGGCAGGCGGCGGGCAGCGCCCACATCATGATCGGGAAGAAGCCGGTCATGAACTGGCCCGCGGTCGGGTCGCCCGCCAGGAAGCGCGCGATGTCACCGTGCTTGCCGTTGTAGTCACCGGCCTGGAGCCAGGGGAAGGAGTTCAGCAGGTGGTGCATGCCGACCGGGATCAGCGCGCGGTTGGCGACACCGAAGATGCCGGCGCCCACGGCGCCCGAGCCGACCAGCCACTCGCCGAAGTTGTGCAGGATCGAGCCGAGCACCGGCCAGATGTAGCCGAAGATGATGCCGATGATCAGACCGGCGAACGCCGACAGGATCGGGACCAGGCGGCGGCCACCGAAGAAGCCCAGCCACTCGGGCAGCTTCTTGCGGCTGTAGCGCTGGTAGAGGAGGGCGACGACGATGCCCATGACGACACCGCCGAGGACGCCCGCGTTCACCGGCGGGGCGGCCTCGACTATCTTGCCGTCGACGATCTTCTGGACCTTGGCCATGCTGTCGTCCGTGAAGGTGCTGAGCACCTGCTTGAACACCAGGTAGCCGACCACGGCGGCGAGACCGGTGGAGCCGTCCGACTTCTTGGCGAAGCCGATGGCGATGCCCACCGCGAAGAGCATGGCCATGTTGTCCAGCAGCGCGTTGCCGCCCGCGAGCATGAACTCGGCGATCTTGTTCAGGAACGCGGGGAAGTTCTCCCGGCCCAGCATGTCCGCCTGGCCCAGACGGACCATCAGCGCCGCGGCGGGCAGGGTGGCGATGGGCAGCATGAGGCTGCGGCCGATGCGCTGGGCGACTGCCATCGCGCCGGAGCCGCGGCTCTTCTTGTCGGGAGCCGCCGCAGCGGTGGCCGAACTCATCGGATTCCTCCTGGTGAGGCGGGCTCTCGGAGAAGGGCGGAGGCCCGCTGGTCTGGTCTACACCACTTGGTGGTTTAGACCATTCTTAGCATGTCGCCATGACATAAAGGAATCCATTGTTCCAAGTGGTGTGGGACACATGGGAAACGGCCCCCGGGTGCTTGGTTCCGGGGACCGTTCGACCCTGTTCGCGAGGCTTGATCACTGGGCTGTTCGGCCCTGTTCGCCGGGGGTGTGGATCATTTAGTTTCGGGTCGCGGTGGGGGTGCGTGATGCCGTTCCCGGGGTGCTCGGGCGGGGTTTCCCGTGAGGGGGCCGATGGGGTTTCCGGGAGCGGGGCGGCGTGGTTTTCGCGGGTCGGTGGGGGCGGTTCCCGGTTTCTCGGGTAGGGGTTCTCCGGAGGCGGGAAGTGGTTCTCGGGAGGTGGGAAGTGGTTCTCGTCGGAGTTACCGAACGGTCACTTCGAACCCTGCTTCTCCCGTTCGGCTTCCTCGATCTCTTCCGGTTCCCGGCCGGGTGTCTGGAGATCGAACTTCGTGATCACGAAGCGGAACAGCGCGTAGTACACGACCGCGAAGCACAGGCCGATCGGAATGATCAACCACGGTTTGGTGGCCAGGCTCCAGTTGATCACGTAGTCGATCAGTCCGGCGGAGAAACTGAAACCGTCCTTCACCCCCAGCGCCCAGGTCACCGCCATGGACACACCCGTCATCACGATGTGGATTCCGTACAGCAGCGGCGCGATGAACAGGAACGAGTACTCGATCGGCTCGGTCACACCCGTGACGAACGAGGTCAGGCCCACCGAGAGCATCATGCCGCCGACCTCCTTGCGGCGGTGCGGCCGGGCGGTGTGCGCGATCGCCAGCGCCGCGGCCGGCAGGGCGAACATCATGATCGGGAAGAACCCGGTGAGGAACTGCCCGGCGTGCGGGTCGCCCGACAGGAACCGGTTGATGTCCCCATGGACCATCGTTCCGTCCGGCTTCGTGTAGTCCCCGAACTGGAACCACATGAAGGTGTTCAGGAACTGGTGCAGTCCGATCACCAGCAGTCCCCGGTTCGCCACGCCGAAAATGCCGGCGCCCCACGAGCCCAGGCTCGTCAGCCACTTGCTGAAGCTCGTCAGCGCGTCACCGATCGGCGGCCAGATCCACAGGCACAGCGCCGCGAAGGCCAGGCCCACGAACGCCATGATGATCGGCACCAACCGGCGCCCGTTGAAGAAGCCCAGCCAGTCCACCAGCCTCACCCGGTGGAAGCGCTGCCACAGCCAGGCGGAGAACAGCCCCATGACGATCCCGCCGAACACCCCCGGATTCTGGAACGCGGCCGGCGCGGTCCCGCCCGGCGCCACGCACACCCCGCTCCACAGCCCCGCCGCCGCGAACTTCGCCCCGGAGGGGCAGTCCACCGGGAACTGGTGCAGCACCGAGTAGTAGACGAGGAAGCCGACCACCGCCGCCAGCGCCGTGGAACCGTCCGCCTTCTTCGCCATGCCGATCGCCACACCGATGCAGAACAGCAGCGGCAGCCCCAGGGAGGAGTCCAGCAGCGCGCCGCCCGCGCCCGCGAACACCTTGGCGACGTTGTCCCAGCCCAGGCCGTCCGAGCCGAACACGTCGGGCTGGCCGAGCCGGTTCAGGATGCCCGCGGCGGGCAGCACGGCGATGGGGAGCTGGAGGCTGCGCCCCATCTTCTGCAGACCCTGGAAGAGGGTGGAGGTCCATTTCTTCTGGTTCTTCTGGGGCGCCGCCTTCTTCTTGGGCGCCGCCGCGTTCGAACTCATCTGCGTCCTCCCGGCGACCGGTCCAGGGGCCGCCGTGGTGTGGGGGTCGGGTGGGGTGGGGGAGTGGTGGCTGCCGGGTGGGGCCGGAGTGTCTCCGTGGCCTGTGGGGACGGGGCGGGTGGGCCCGCGGTGGTTTGTGAGGCGGACGGGGGCGGTCTGCCCGGGGCGTGGGGGAGTTGCCCGGGTCGGTGGGCCGTTCCGGCGTCCTGATGACGGTTCCCCCGGCGGTTGTCGCATACTGGTGGTGTAGACCACTTGTGGTGCGATTTCGGGCCCCGGAACACGTGCTGCCGGGTGGTCGCCATCATTCGCCAGATAGCGGACATCTGCCCGAGTAACTGGGCTAAACGTGCGTTACGGTGTGATCACCGCTCGGCGGGACCGCCGGCGGCCGAGACATAGCAGGAGTGGACATGGCCAGCAAGGCTGAGAAGATCGTCGCCGGGCTCGGTGGCCTCGACAACATCGAAGAGGTCGAGGGCTGCATCACCCGCCTCCGCACCGAGGTCAGCGACCCCTCCCTGGTCGACGAGGCCGCCCTGAAGGCCGCCGGCGCGCACGGCGTCGTGAAGATGGGCACCGCCGTCCAGGTCGTCATCGGCACCGACGCGGACCCGATCGCCTCCGAGATCGAAGACATGATGTGACAGACGGCCACTGAGCCGTACGCGCGCCCGCCCGGCCCTCACCTTCGGAGAGCCGCGTGCGCGACGCGCATCCCGGGCCCCGCTCCCGCGCCGCCCGCCCGTACCGCCGTATTTTCCGCGGCTTGGTGTGGGCGTGGGGGTGCGGGGGCGGGGTTCGGTGCGTGGGGGCTGCGTGTGGGGCTTCTCCGTGGGTGGGGTTCGGTGGGTGGGGGGGCTTCTCCACGGGTGGGGCCCGCTCCGTACGGGCGTACGCGTGGGGACGGGGGCCGCGGCATTGCCGATAAGGTCGGGACCATGTCTCGTATCGATGGCCGTACCCCCGACCAGCTCCGTCCCGTCACCATCGAGCGGGGATGGAGCAAGCACGCCGAAGGCTCCGTCCTCATCGCCTTCGGTGACACCAAGGTCCTGTGCACCGCCTCCGTCACCGAAGGCGTCCCGCGCTGGCGCAAGGGCAGCGGCGAGGGCTGGGTCACCGCCGAGTACGCGATGCTCCCCCGCGCGACCAACACCCGCGGCGACCGGGAGTCCGTCCGCGGCAAGATCGGTGGCCGCACGCACGAGATCTCCCGCCTGATCGGCCGCTCGCTGCGCGCCGTGATCGACTACAAGGCCCTCGGCGAGAACACCGTCGTCCTGGACTGCGATGTCCTCCAGGCCGACGGCGGCACCCGCACCGCCGCCATCACCGGCGCGTACGTCGCGCTGGCCGACGCGGTGGCCTGGGCCCAGCGCAAGAAGATCATCAAGGCCAACCGGCAGCCGCTGACCGGCACCGTCTCGGCCGTCAGCGTCGGCATCGTCGGCGGGGTCCCGATGCTGGACCTCTGCTACGAGGAGGACGTGCGCGCCGACACCGACATGAACGTGGTCTGCACCGGCGACGGCCGCTTCGTCGAGGTCCAGGGCACCGCCGAGGCCGAGCCCTTCGCCCGCGAGGAACTGAACTCCCTGCTCGACCTCGCCGTCGCGGGCTGCGGCGGCCTCGACGCGGCCCAGCGGGCGGCGCTGGCGGGGGAGCTGTAAGGGGTTCCCGCCGCCGAGCGGATGTGCGTCGGGGCGGGGCGGGAGCCGTGGGCTTCCGCCCCGCCCTTGTGCTGTCGTCACCCGTCCCTTGTGCGTACCTTGTGACGTTTTTCTCGTGGGATCTGCGTCTCTAGGAATGCGGCGGGGCGACGCGCATGGTGGGGTTCATGTCCACTTCTGCTGCTTCCGCCGCCACCGCTCCCCGCGCCAGCACGGGCGGCCCCAAGGGCGACCGCAACCTGCTGGAGCACGTCCTCGGCTGGGCCTTCGTGGTCGTCCTGGCCATGCTGCTGACCCAGACGGGGTTGATGTGACCTGGTGGCCGGTGGATCTGGTGGCCCGGTGGATCCGGTGATGGGTCGGTGACGTGGGCTGTCCGGGCTGTCCGGGCGGCTGGTCGCGGTCGGTGGCTGCCGGGCCGGGGCTGACGAGGCCGGGCCGAGCGGGGCCGGAACCGGATGGGGGGCGGTGTCGGCCTGTCGGCCTATCGGCCGGGTGACACCGGAGCAGGCCCAGGCAGTGCCGAAATCGGCCGGGTGGTGCCGGAATCGGCCGGGTGGGACCGGAGCAGGCCGGGTGGTGCCGAATCGGGCGCGGGCGTGCTCGCCGGGATAATCGTGCTCCATGAAACGCCTGATCCTCGCCACCCGTAACGCCGGCAAAGTCACCGAACTCCGCGCCATCCTCGCCGCCGCCGACCTCGACGTCGAGCTGGTCGGGGCCGACGCCTACCCCGAGGTCCCCGACGTCAAGGAGACCGGCGTCACCTTCGCCGAGAACGCGCTCCTGAAGGCGCACGCCCTGGCCCAGGCCACCGGTCACCCGGCCGTCGCCGACGACTCCGGTCTGTGCGTGGACGTGCTCGGCGGCGCGCCCGGCATCTTCTCCGCCCGGTGGGCCGGCCGGCACGGCGACGACCGCGCCAACCTGGACCTGCTGCTCGCCCAGCTCTCCGACATCGGTGACGAACACCGCGCGGCCCACTTCGCCTGCGCGGCGGCGCTCGCCCTGCCCGACGGCACCGAGCGCGTGGTCGAGGGCAAGCTGGAGGGCACCCTGCGCCGCGCCCCCGCCGGCGAGGGCGGCTTCGGCTACGACCCGATCCTCCAGCCGCTCGGCGAAACCCGCACCTGCGCCGAACTGACCGCCGACGAGAAGAACGCCATCAGCCACCGCGGCAAGGCGTTCCGGGCGCTGGCGCCGGTGGTGCGGGAATTGCTGGGGTGATCGGGGGATCGACCTGGAAGGGCCCGGCTCGTGATCTCACGAGCCGGGCCCTTCGTTTTCCAGGTCAGTGCGGCCGGTGGGACTCGAACCCACATGGGATTTCTCCCAAGGGCACCTAAAACCCTCGCTTATACCTATTCAGCAACGGCCGCAAGTCGCTAATCATGGTACCCGGTCGGTGGCTGCCGGGGCAGGTGGGTGGCGTCCGCGGTGGGGGTGCGGCGGACTTTTCCGGTGCTCCCTCCCCGGCACCAAGTGGTGGTCACGGCGTGACAATTGGGGCACAGCAGGCGAAGGTTTTCGGGCCTGTTGTCGTGCCGCTCGCCGTTGACGTGGTCGACTTCCAGCGTCAGCGGTCGTCCGTGCCATTCGGGACCCGTGCCGCACTCGGCGCACTTTTCCGGCCTGCCGATGGCTTCGAGAGCCCGGCGCAGCGCCACGGTCCTCGTCCGCTTGTGGACCGGGCCGAGGACCAGCACCGCGGCAGCGGGCTTGCGGGGTGCCGTGCCGGGTTTTCCCCGCTGGTGTGCCTGGCCGAGAAAGTGGGACGTGTCCAACCCGTCCTCCGCTATGCGCTGGCGGAGCAGCGTCCGGGCGTGGTGGCTGTCCGGCCATTCCAGCTTCCGCAGCGTGGCGGCGAGGGAAACGGATGTGGCGACGGCGTCACACAGGGTCTTCTTCGCGGGACGTGGTGTCGTCCGTCGGGACTGGACACTGCGAAAGTGCGAGATGTCGATGCCGAAGTGCTCGAAACGACGGAGAAGGTAACGGTCGAGTTTCCCGTAGGGGTGGGTGCCGAGGAATGCGATGACCTCCCTGATGTCGCCGCAGGTGGCCGCCGCCGCGGCCAGGCGCTCGCGGGTGTAGCGCTGGTCGCCGTTCACCGTGGGCGCCCCGGGGTGCGAATGGGACGTCCGCGTTTGCCACGGCCCCGGTAGGTGTCGGTGGCGGAGTGGCAGTTCGGGCACAGGAGGCGGAGATTGCCGGGCTCGTTGTTGCGCCAGTCGCCGTCGATGTGATCGGTCTCCAGGGGAAGCGGACGCCCCCGCCACCAAGGGGCGGTACCGCACCGCGCGCATTCCTCCCGAACGCCGAGCTCCAGCATCGCCTGCCTCAGTCGTGCGCCCGGTACTCGGACATCGCGAGTCGGGTCGTTCGTCAGCAGCGTCTGTCCCCGTGCACGGGAGCGGCGCGCGCCTGCGGCCTGGCCGGTGGCGTACGGCCCGGAGAAATGCGCGGTGTCGATTCCGAGCGCCCGGACGCGGCGACCGATGTGCGTCTGCTGACCGCCGGTGACGGGGAGGCCCAGATGGCGCAGTACCTGTCGCCAGTTCGACGACGCGGTGACAGCCGCTTCGAGCGTCTCCCGGCTCCACCGCGTCCCCTCGCGCTCGAAGTGGGACGTCTCGACACCCATGGCTTTCATGCGCGCGCGGAGATAGCGCCGTGAAGGGCTTCCGGGGTCCACGCCGAGTTTTTCCAGCGCCTCCGAGAGCGTCCGCGAGGTCTCCGCGGCCTTGGCGAGTCGCTCTCGTGTGTACGGACTGACCCGCATCCCATTCCCCCCATCCCCCCGCCCCTGCCGGGCGCCTGCCCCTTCGGCGGCGGTGCGCGTCGTGGCCGCTGGGGACCGCCGTGGTGACGACGATCTCGAACTCATCAACGACCGACGAACGCCCGGGTTACGCCGGACGGGGAAACGCACCGGAACGTCCCGAGGCCGAACCCCAGCCGACCAAGACGCAGACCCTCCTCGCAACCGCGGCCTCCTCAAAGCCGCAGCACCTCAAAACCGCGCCCCCTCAAAACCGCGGCCCCGGCACCCGCGACGTCACGATCTCCGCGGCCTCCTCCACCGTGGCGACCGACGGGGGCGAGCCCTCCAGGGGCTGGCGGGCGGTTTCCTTCATGCAGGCGATGGCGATGACGCCGATCAGGGCGGCGCCCATCGTGTAGTACGCCGGGACCATGTCGTTGCCGCCGGTCGCGTTGATCAGGGCGGTGATCGCGAGCGGGGTGGTGCCGCCGAAGATGGAGGTCGCCAGGTTGTAGCCGATGGACAGCGAGCCGTAGCGGACGCTCGTCGGGAAGAGGGCGGGGAGGGTGGCGGACATGGTGCCCAGGAGGCAGACCAGCGACAGGCCGAGGATGAGCATCCCGGCGATCACCGCGACCAGGCTGCCCTGCTTGACCAGCAGGAACGCGGGGGCGGAGAGCAGCAGGAAGCCGAGCATGCCGGTCATCAGGAGCGGCTTGCGGCCGTACCGGTCGTTGAGGCGGCCGACCGAGCTGATGAGCAGCATCAGCACCACCATGGTGCCCAGCAGGAGCAGCAGCCCGTGCGATTCGCTGTACCCCAGGGCGTCCGAGAGGTAGGTCGGCATGTAGGACAGCAGCATGTAGTCCACGACGCCGTACGCGCCGGCCAGGGCGATGCACAGGAGCAGCGTCGGCCAGTGCCGGGTGAAGATCTCGCCGAGCTTCTTGCGGGGGGCGTTCTCCGAGAGGTGGGAGAACTCCGCCTCGGTGTCCGTGCCGGAGCCTTCCGGGGCGTGGGTCTGGGCGGTCTCCAGTTTCTGGAAGGCGGGGGTCTCGTCCAGCTTCAGTCGCAGGTAGAGGCCGACGAGTCCGAGCGGGCCGGCCACCAGGAAGGGGATGCGCCAGCCCCAGTCGATCATGGCCGCGTCGCCGAGCCAGGTGTTCAGGACGAGGACGAGGCCCGCGGCGCCGGTGTAGCCGGCGAGTGTGCCCACTTCCAGGAAGCTGCCGAAGAAGCCGCGCTTCTTGTCGGGGGCGTATTCGGCGATGAAGGTGGCCGCGCCGCCGTATTCGCCGCCGGTGGAGAAGCCCTGCACCATCCGCAGGACGATCAGCAGGATCGGGGACCAGATGCCGATGGTGGCGTACGCGGGGATGAGCCCGATGCCCAGGGTGCCGAGCGCCATCATGATCATCGTCAGCGCGAGGATCTTCTTCCGGCCCAGCCGGTCGCCGAGCGGTCCGAAGAACGCGCCGCCCAGCGGACGGACGAGGAAGGCCACGGCGAAGGTCGCGAAGGAGGACAGCAGGCTGGTGGTGGAGTCGCCGCCGGGGAAGAAGACCTTGCCGATGGTGACCGCGAGGTAGCTGTAGATCCCGAAGTCGAACCACTCCATGGCGTTGCCGAGCGAGGCTGCCTTCACCGCGCGCTTGACGGTCTTCTCGTCCGTCACGGTGATGTCGGTGCGGCGCAGGCGGGGGTTCCGGCGCCGGGCCACGACCTTGAAGAGGTGGCGGTGGCGTCTGAGCGCGGCCGGGTCCCGCTCCGTCGGGGTGTCGGCTTCCATGCTTCCGGTCGGCACGAGTCGCGTCCTCTCGGTGGTTCGGCACGCGCACTGCGCGGCCCTGGGGCGTACGACAGGTGCGCCTGCGCAGTGGCGGGCGGCTCAAACCCCACAGGTCACGGAAGGCGACATACGTCACTACGCACTTGGTGCGGGGCGGGGCGCGGCCCGCGAATCGCCCAGGGCGGAGCATGTGGGGGTATGTCGCGGTGTGGAGGGACGACATATCGCTATGCCGGTATGTCGATGTGTGGACGGATGGGCGTAGGGGTGTGTGGGGCGTCGGCGGTCTGAGCGGGGGCCGAAGACGGCAGGGGCGGAGTCGGCGCCGCCGGGGTGGCGAGCTCAAGGCCCGTGCGACTCCGCCGCGGGGCGCCGGCAGTGGTCCCCGCCCGCCGTTCGCGCGCTGTTACAGGACTGGTACGCAGCCGCGCGGTCTTCGCGGCATCGGGGCAATGCGACTGTGTTCCGGACGCGACAGAGTGTCGCCGTCGGATCTGCGTGGTGACCGCGCGGGCACGAGGCGTCCCGGACGGTGAGCCGGCCATCGGACGCGCCGCGGGGCCGGGGCCGTCGGGCAACCCTCGGTGGCCGGCGCCTTGGCGTCGCTCGGACGCCGCGCGTCGCGGCGCGCCCGTACGCGCGGCGCTTCGGCGAGGCTCGGCCGCGCTTCGGTGTCGTCCGGGACGCCCGGGACGTCCGGGACGCCCGGACGCTGTGCGGCTGCGGCGGAGTGCGTACGCGGTCGCGTTCCACCGTCGCCCGGACGTGCCGTACGGCGCCGTCGGCCCGGACGTACTACGCCTTTCCGGCACGGGATTCGTCGTGCGGGGGCGTGGTTTGCCACAGTTCCCTTGGTGGGGTGCGCGCACGCCGACGTCGTGAGCCGACGGCCGCCGGCGCAGGCCGCCGCACCGGAAGGAGAAGTCGATGACCGAGCGCGGACGTCCCGCCGGCGAACGTTCCCGCAGGACGCGCCCGCGTACCGCCCTGACGGTGCTCGTCGTGATCGCCGCGCTCGCGGTGGGCGGGGTGTGGTTCAGCCGGGCCGCCGACCGGGCGTCGACGGTGGGTGCCGCGCCGAAGACCGCGGCGGTCCGGGAGGGCGCGCCGGGCCGCGTCGCCACGCCCGCCCCCTCGGAGGGGCTGCCGGGCGTGCGTGACTGCGGGTTCGGCCGGCCGGAGGTCAGGCCCAAGGTCATCACGTTGACCTGCGCGGACGCGGGCATGGTGGCGACCGGGCTGACCTGGGAGCGGTACGGCGTCAAGGAAGCCGAGGGCAAGGGTGTGGTGCAAGTGGTGAAGACCGCGGCGGGTGCGGGTGCGGACGCCGGTTACCCGGCGACGTTCCGGCTGTACGGGCCCAGGACGGTGGACGGGGCCCGGGCGTTCACCGGGCTTGAGGTCAGCTACGAGGGCTCCACGCCACTCGGGGAGCAGACGGAGACGTACACCCTCGCGTGATGGGCATCCGGGGCCGTATCGCGCTGGCCATTTCGTGCATCACGGCGCTGGCCGTGGTGGTCCTCGGCTTCGCCGTGCACCACATCGCCGACGCGGAGCGCGAGCGCTCGGCGCGTTCCTTCCAGGACGACCGGCTCAGCGCGGCGCTGCAGATCTACGAGCGGGACGGCACGCTGGCGCTGGGCGCGCATCTCGACGACGAGGCGCTGCCGCGTCCGCTGCGCGCGGCGGCGCTGAGCGGCCGGGCGGGCACGTACCTCAGCGGCGGTGACGACCCCCGGGTGTGGGCCGCCACGGGGGTGGACGGCCGGGGGCTGCCGGGAGCCGCGGGGCGGACGCTGTCGGTGTCGGCGGCGTACCGGGACGACGACCCGGCGCGGGTGGCGCTGGACCGCGCGCTGCTGATCGCCGGGTGCGGCACGGTGGCGCTGATGGCGGTGGTGTCGTGGTTCGTCGCGCAGCGGCTGTCGCGGCGGCTGCGGCACAGCGCGGCGGCGGCCCGCCGGATCGCGGCGGGCGCGCCACCGGACGCGGACGGGCTGGCCGGGGGCGGCCGGGACGAGGTGGCCGAGCTGGGCCGCAGCGTGCACCACATGGCGACGTCGCTGGCGGCGCGGGTGGCCGCCGAGCGGGAGTTCACCGCGGACGTGGCCCACGAACTGCGCACCCCGGTGGCCGGGCTGGTCGCGGCGGCGGAGCTGCTGCCGCAGCAGCGCGCCGTGGAACTCGTCCAGGACCGGGCGCAGACGCTGCGGCGGCTGGTGGAGGACCTGCTGGAGATCTCCCGGCTGGACGCGGGCGTGGAACGGGCGGACCTGGACGCCTGCGAGCTGCCGTCGCTGGTCCGCGGCATCGTCGCGCGGGCCGAGCGGCAGCAGGGGGCCGCGCGGCAGCCCGCCGGGCCGCCGGTGAGGGTGACGGTGGAGGGCGAGCCGCTGATCGTCCGGACCGACCGCCGACGGGTGGAGCGGGTGCTGGTGAACCTGCTCGCCAACGCGGCCAAGCACGGCGCGCCCCCGGTGGAGGTGGTGGTCCGCGGCGCGCGGATCGCGGTGCGGGACCACGGCCCGGGTTTCCCGGAAGACCTGCGCGCGGAAGGGCCCCGGCGCTTCCGCACGGCCGCTCCGGAACGGGGCACGGGCCACGGGCTGGGGCTGACGA
Organism: Streptomyces sp. NPDC003077; assembly: GCF_040611095.1. Lineage (NCBI taxonomy): Bacteria > Bacillati > Actinomycetota > Actinomycetes > Kitasatosporales > Streptomycetaceae > Streptomyces > Streptomyces sp. NPDC003077. Next base: position 32,403 of record NZ_JBEXNM010000015.1, read on the forward strand.
TCGCGGTCGGGCAGACGCAGGTGCTGGGCGCCCGTCTGGTGTTCGGCACCGCGGAGAACGGCGGCGCCGAGGCTGTCCTGGAACTGCCGCACGACCCGGAGACGGCGGAGCCCGAGGCCGGCGCGGGGGCGGTGGACGAGGCCGGGGGTGCCGGTCAGGTGAGTGGTGCCGACCGGGCGGGGGCGCCGAGCGGGTGAGCGGTGCCGACCGGGCCGGGGACGCGGCCCGGGCCAGGGCGCCGATCAGGTGAGGGACGCGGCCTGAGCCAGGGCGCCGACCAGGTACGGGTAAGGGACGCAGCCCGGGCAGGGCGCCGACCAGGTAAGAGGTTGCCGATCCAGCGGGGGCGCCCGGACCGGTCGGGCGACGCACGGCACGGCGGGCAGGGGCCCCGCTCCTGCTCCCGCCCCGCCCGTGACCGCCCCCGCCCGTGACCGCCCCTCGCCACCGCCCCGCTACAGCCCCAGATCCTTGATGATCTTGGCGACGTGGCCGGTGGCCTTGACGTTGTAGAGCGCGCGTTCGACCTTGCCCTCCTCGTCCACGATGACCGTGGAGCGGATGACGCCGGTGACCGTCTTGCCGTACAGCTTCTTCTCGCCGAAGGCGCCGTACGCCTCCAGAACGCTCTTGTCCGGGTCGCCGAGGAGCGTTACCTTCAGCTCCTCCTTCTCGCGGAACTTGGCGAGCTTCTCCGGCTTGTCGGGGGAGATGCCGATGACGTCGTAGCCGTGGCCGGCCAGGAAGTCGAGGTTGTCGGTGAAGTCGCAGGCCTGCTTGGTGCAGCCGGGGGTCAGGGCCGCCGGGTAGAAGTACACGATGACCTTGCGGCCCTTGTGGTCGGCGAGCGAGACCTCGTTGCCGTCCGCGTCGGGCAGGGTGAAGGCGGGGGCGGTGTCGCCGGGCTGCAGTCGCTCGCTCATGGGTCTCCTCGGTCGGATCTCGGTACGCCTCCGAGGTTAGCGAGCGTGGTAAACGGGGGTGCTGTGGGGCGCGGTCGGGTGCGAGCTGACAGACTGTTCACACGCATCATCGAACAAGTGCGGCGCCAAGCGTTCCATCGACGTACAGCTTGGTACACCCATACGTATCGACCGAGACGACGGAGGCAGCGCGGTGTCGGAAGCCAGGACCCCTGCGCAGATCGAGGCGGACATCGCCCGCAGGCGGCGCGAGCTCGCCGTGACGCTCGACGAGATCGGCGTGCGGCTGCACCCCAAGACGATCATCGGGGACGCGAAGGCGAAGACGGCCGCCGCCGTGGACCGCACGGCCGGCCGCGCCTACGTGACCGCCAACCGCGTCGTCTCCGACGTGCGCTCCCAGCTGGTGTCGCAGGACGGGGCCCCGCGGCTGGAGCGCATCGTTCCGGTCGCGCTGATCGGCATCGCGGTCGTCGGCCTGCTGGTGATGGGTTCGAAGAAGCGCCAGTCGTAGGCGGCGGACGGGGAGCGAGTCGCCAGTCGTAGGCGGCGGACGGGGACCGAACCGCTTGCCGTAGCTGCGGACGGGGCCGAGCCGTCTGCCGCAGCCGCGAGCGGGGACCGAATTGCCTGCCGCGCTCCCGGGCCGAACCGTCCTCATTGAGCCGTGCCCCCGACCGAGCCCCCCACCGAAGGCCGCGAACCGGGACCAAGCCGGTCCTCCGGGCCCGGGGCCGGGCGCCGTTCCGCCGTGCGGGCAGGTACGGTCATGCCGTGAGCCCGAATAACACCAAGGACACCCACGACAAGCTGCCCATCCGGATGCTGCACGACCGCGTGCTGGTCCGGACCGACATCCCCGAGGGCGAGCGCCGGTCGACCGGCGGGATCGTGATTCCGGCGACCGCCGCCGTCGGCCGCCGCCTGGCCTGGGCCGAGGTGGTCGCGGTCGGGCAGAACGTGCGGACCGTGGAGCCGGGGGACCGGGTGCTGTACGACCCGGAGGACCGCGCCGAGGTGGAGGTGCGGGGCGTCGCGTACGTCCTGATGCGGGAGCGCGACCTGCACGCGGTGGCCGCGGAGCGCCTGGAAGGCGGCGCGGACTCCACGGGGCTGTACCTGTAGGACGCCGACGCGGTACCGGTGGCGGTGGGCGCTCTCGTACGTCCGGCGCAGCCGCCCCGGCGCCCCGGCCACCTCTCTCCCTCATCGGCACGAACGGGCGGTGATCGACATCACCGCCCGTTCCGTCTGCCCGTTGCTAGCCTGGACGTACCCGACGAGACGCGCCGTACCGGGTCACGACAAGACGACGCACCCCCTGTAGAAGTTCGCTTCCCGGAGGTGCCGTCCCATGGCATGGATTCTGCTCGTGATCGCCGGCCTGCTGGAGGTCGGGTGGTCGATCGGTATGAAGTTCACCGAGGGTTTCACCCGGCTGTGGCCCAGCGTGTTCACCGGCGCGGGCATCGTCGCCAGCATGCTGCTGCTGTCCTACGCGGCCCGTACGCTGCCGATCGGCACCGCGTACGGCGTGTGGGTCGGCATCGGCGCGGCCGGTGCGGCGGTGGTGGGGATGCTGGTGCTCGGTGAGCCCGCGACCGCGGCCCGGATCTTCTTCATCTGCCTGCTGCTGGTGGCCGTGGTCGGCCTGAAGGCCACGTCGGGGCACTGAGGCGCCGCTCGGCGACCGGCCCGCGTACAGCCGCCGAGCGCCCCCCGCCCCACGCCCCCTCACGCCCCGGCGCCGCGCCCCCTACCACCCCGGGGGCGCGGCGTCGTCCGTTTCGCCCGGCCCACCCGGCCCGTCCGGCCCGCCGGGCTCGATCGTCGGGAAGCCCTCGGTGGGAAGGGTGCTGTCCGTGGGCTCTTCGGTGGGGATCTCGGGCTCGGTGGGGGGCTCCGGCTCGGTGGTGGGCGGGATGGTGCTGGGCGGGGCCGTGGTCTGCGGGGTGGTGGAGGGCGCGGTCGGGGGTGCCGTGGTGGACGGGGGCGCGGTGGAGGGGAGGGGCTCGGACGGGGAGGGGGCCTGCGGGGCGCCGCCCTCCAGTTGCAGGTCGAAGTCGTTGGCGGGCCGGCCCTCCAGGGCACGGGCCGTGTAGTCCGCCCAGATGCGGGCGGGGAACCCGCCGCCGTTGACGCGGGCCTCGCCGCCGGCGCCGTAGAGCGGTTTCTGCGCGCCGTTGGACGGGTCCTTGCCCATGACGGCGACGACGGTGGCCAGGTCGGGCGTGTAGCCCGCGAACCAGGCGGCCTTGTCCTGTTCGGCGGTGCCGGTCTTGCCGGCCGCCGGGCGGCCCGCCGCCTGGGCCGCGGTGCCGGTGCCGTTGGGGCTCTCGACGACGCTGCGCAGGATGGAGGTCGTGGTGTCGGCGGCCTCGCGGGGGATGGCGGTCTTGTCGCCGCGTTCGGGCAGGTGGAGATCCTCGCCGCCCTTGGTGACCTTCTTGACCAGCGTGTACGCGCGCTGCGCGCCGTGGTTGGCGAAGGTGGCGTAGACCTGTGCCATGTCCAGGACGCTGGGGGTGGCGGTGCCGAGCGAGATGGCGCCCTGGGACGAGGCCAGGCTCGGGGTGTCCGGGGGGACGCCGAGTGCCACGGCGGTGTCCTTGACGCGGTCCGGGCCGACGTCGATGCCCATCTGGGCGAAGACGGCGTTGACCGATTTGTCGGTGGCCGTGGTGACGTCGATGTCGCCGTAGTCGCGGTCGTCCTCGTTCTCGGGGGCGAAGCCGGTGGACTGCCCGTGGTTCGTCGCCATGCGCTTGCTGTCGCCGTTGTAGACCGTCTCGGGTGTGATCCGGTGGCCGTCCTGCGTGACGGAGCCGTTGGCGACGGCGGAGGCGAAGACGATCGGCTTGAAGATCGAGCCGACCTGGTACTCGCGGGTGGTGGCGGCGTTCACGTACTGCTTGGTGAAGTCGGTGCCGCCGTACATCGCGACGACCTCGCCGGTGGCCGGGTCGATGGAGACGCCGCCCGCCCGGACGTACTTGTCGATCGGGCGGTCGTCGCTGAGCTGGTCCATCAGCCGCGTGCGCACCGCGTCCACCAGGGCGTCCTGGCGGGGGCGGTCGATGGTGGTGGTGATGCGGTAGCCGCCGGCCGCGAGGGTCTGGTCGTCGACGATCTTGTTGTTGGTCAGGTAGTCCCGGATCGCCTCGATCAGGTAGCCGCGCTGCCCGGACAGGCCCGTGGGCGCGGTGGCCTTGCCGGGCGTCGGGAAGGTGAGCGCCTTGCGTGCGGACGGGCTGAGCCACTTCTTCTTGACCATGCCGTCCAGGACGTAGTTCCAGCGGCCGAGGGCGCGGCCCCGGTTCTCGGGGTGGGCGGCGACGTCGTAGGCGCTGGGGGCGTTGAGGAGGGTGGCGAGGTAGGCGCCCTCGGCGGTGTTCAGCTGGTCGGAGTTCTTGCCGTAGTAGGCCTGGGCGGCGGCCTGGATGCCGTAGGCGTTGCGCCCGTAGTAGCTGGTGTTGAGGTAGCCCTCCAGGATCTCGTCCTTGCTGCGCTCCCGGTCCAGCTTGATCGAGATGAAGAACTCCTTGGCCTTGCGGGTGAGTGTCTGCTCCTGGCGCAGGTAGTAGTTCTTCACGAACTGCTGGGTGATGGTGGAGCCGGACTGCTTGCCCTTGCCGCTGAGGGTGTTCCAGGCGGCCCGCACCATGGCGATGGGGTCGACGGCGGATTCGGAGTAGAAGTCCCGGTCCTCGGCGGCCAGCACCGCCCGCTGGACGGTTTTGGGCACCTGGGCGAGCGGCACGTTCTCCCGGTTGACCTTGCCGGAACGGGCGAGCTGGCTGCCGTCCGAGTAGAGGTAGACGTTGCTCTGGGCCTGTGCCGCGGCGTTGGCGGGCGGGATGTCCACGAGGAGGTAGCCGGCCACCAGGCCGCCGCCGATCAGCAGCAGGAGCAGCAGGAACGCCCCCAGGACCATGCGCCAGGTGGGGACGAGGCGGCGCCACCCGGTGCGGCGGGGGCGGGACGCGCGGCCCTTGGCGCCCGGGGGAGGCGTGTCGGGGCGGGGCTCCCCTTCGGGAGCCGGTCCGCCTCTGCCGTCCTGCTGCGGATCGTCGTTCATGTCTGTGGGGACTCCTGGGCCGCGGCGAAGATCGTGCCGTGGGTGCCGTGGCGGGTCGGTGGGGGCGGGAACGCGTCGGGAGCGAGTCGGGGGTGTGTGAGGAGGCGTCGGGACGCGCCGGGAGTGTTCGGGAGTGTGCCGGGATCACGGCGTTCCCGACGCGGAAAAGGAACGGTCGCACGGAAAGGAACTGTCGCCCGATAAGAAACTGTCGCACCATGCGTTCCAGACGGGAGAGGGGGCACGCACCTGTGACCGCTCCGTGACCCGCCGAACGGCCCGCGTTCTCACCAGGACGGGTGATAAACCCTTGGTGGTCCTTCCACCCCCTGGACTAGGCTCCTGGATCTTTGGCCATGGCATGCGGGAGGGGGCGGAGCAGCGGTGTGGTTCCCAGTCGTCGCGGTCAACGGGTTCCGGCGGTACGCGACGTACCGGACGGCGACCCTCGCGGGCCTGTTCACCAACACCGTCTTCGGGTTCGTCATCGCGTACGTCTACACCGCTCTGTGGGACCAGCGGCCCCACCTCGGCGGGTACGAGCTGTCGCAGGCGCTCACCTTCGTGTGGCTCGGGCAGGCGCTGCTGGCCGCGATGGGGCTGCTGACCGGGGGCGCGTTCCAGGAGGAACTGCAGGAGCGCATCCGCACCGGTGACGTCGCCGTGGACCTCTACCGGCCCGCCGACCTCCAACTGTGGTGGCTCGCCGCCGACCTCGGCCGGGCGGTCTTCCAGCTCCTGGCGCGGGGTGTGGCCCCGATGGTGGTCGGCGCGCTCGCCTTCGAGCTGACGCTGCCCGGCGAGCCGCTGAGGTGGCTGGCCTTCGCGGTGTCGGTGCTGCTGGCGCTGGTCGTCAGCTTCGCGCTGCGCTACCTGGTGGCGCTGACGTCCTTCTGGCTGCTGGACGGCTCCGGGATCAACATGCTCAGCGCGCTGGCCGCGACGTTCTTCTCCGGGATGGTGCTGCCGCTGCGCGCGTTCCCGGGCGACCTGGGCGAGGCGGTGCAGGTGCTGCCGTGGGCGGCCGTCCTCCAGGTGCCGGCCGACGTCCTGATGGGCGTGCGGTCCGGCGCCGCGCTGCCTCTGGGGCTGGCCTTCCAGGCCGGGTGGGCGGTGGCGCTGCTGGCACTGGGGCGGCTGGTGCAGGGCCTGGCGACCCGGAAGGTGGTGGTGCAGGGTGGCTGACACCGGGACACGGGCCGCGACGAGGACGGGGCGGCCGGGGCGGGGCGGGTACGGCCGTCCGGTGGCGGCGGTGCGGCAGGGGCTGCGCGCCTACGGGCTGATCGTGGCCATGTGGGTGCGGTCGACGGTGGCCTACCGGGCGTCCTTCGTCATGCTGACGGTGGGCAGCTTCGTGGGCGGCGGGCTGGAGTTCGTCACCGTCCTGCTGATGTTCTCGCACATCGACGTGCTCGCCGGGTTCACGCTGCCCGAGGTCGCCCTGCTGTACGGCACCACGGGAGCCTCGCTGGCCCTGGCCGACCTGCTGCTGGGCAGCATCGAGCGGCTGGGGCGGCGGGTGCGCGACGGCACGCTGGACACGCTGCTGGTCCGGCCCGCCCCGGTGTTCGCCCAGATGGCCGCCGACCGCTTCGCGCTGCGCCGGGTGGGCCGGGTGGTGCAGGCGGGGCTGGTGCTGGGCTGGGCGCTGAGCCGGGTGGAGGTCGCCTGGACGCCGGGGAAGGTGCTCATGGTGCCGGTGATGCTGCTGTGCGGTGCGGCGATCTACGGGGCGCTGTTCACGATCGGCGCGGCCGTCCAGTTCCTGGCCCAGGACGCCGCGGAAGTCCAGAACTCCTTCATCTACGGCGGCAACGTCATGCTCCAGTACCCGCCGACGGTGTTCGCCAAGGACGTGGTGCGCGGCGTCACCTTCGTCATCCCGCTCGCCTTCGTCAACTGGCTCCCGGCCCTGCGGCTGCTCGGCCGCGACGACCCCCTCGGGCTGCCCGGCTGGGTCGACTTCCTCGGGCCCGCGGTGGCGGCGGCGCTGTGCGCGGCGGCCGGGCTGATGTGGCGGGTGGGCGTGCGCGCGTATCGCAGTACGGGGAGTTGAGGGCGGGGCAAGGGCGTGATCACACGCGGAGGCCGGGACGGAAACGGGACGGGGAGGGACGGATGGGCGACCTGATCGAATTGACCGACGTGCGGAAGGTGTTCGTCGTCCGGCGCAAGGCGGGCCCGCTGCGCCGGACCCGGCACGAGGTGCGGGCCGTGGACGGCATCGGCTTCACCGTGCCGGCCGGCGAGATCGTCGGCTACATCGGCCCCAACGGCGCCGGCAAGTCCACCACCATCAAGATGCTCACCGGCATCCTCGTGCCCAGCGGCGGCCGGGTGCGGGTGGCCGGCGTGGACCCGGCGCGGGAGCGCGCCCGGCTGGCGCGCCGGATCGGGGTGGTCTTCGGGCAGCGCACGACACTGTGGTGGGACCTGCCGCTGCGGGACTCGTACGAACTCGTACGACGGCTGTACCGGGTGCCGCCCGACGACTACCGCAAGAACCTCGAACGCTGCGTGGACCTGCTCGACCTCGGCCCGCTGCTGGACGTCCCGGTGCGGCAGCTCTCGCTGGGCCAGCGGATGCGCGGCGACCTCGCGGCGGCGCTGCTGCACGACCCCGAGGTGCTCTACCTGGACGAGCCGACCATCGGCCTGGACGTCGTCAGCAAGGCCAAGGTGCGCGGCTTCCTGCGCGAGGTGAACGCCGAGCGCGGCACCACGATCCTGCTCACCACCCACGACCTCACCGACATCGAGCAGCTGTGCCGCCGGGTGATGGTCATCGACCACGGGCGGCTGATGTACGACGGCGGGCTCGCCGGGCTGCACGAGGTGGGCGAGAGCGAACGGACGCTGGTGGTGGACCTGGCGCGCGAACTCCCGCCCATCGAGGGCGTCCCCGGCGCCCGCACGGTCCGCGTCGACGGCCCCCGGCAGTGGCTGGCCTTCCCCGCCACCCAGAGCGCCGCGCCGCTGGTCGCGGCCGTCGCCGAGCGGTACCCGCTGGTGGACCTGTCGGTGCGGGAGCCGGACATCGAGGACGTGATCGCCAAGCTGTACGCGGGTGGAGCGGTGTTGTGACGAGGTGGTGTTGTGACGAGGCGTGTGGTGACGGGGCGGTGAGGTGGGGCGCGGGCCTTCCTCATGGGGGCCTGGGTGGCCGGGCGCGTGTGCCCCGTGGTGTCCGGGTCTTCGGTCGCGCGTGCGGACCGCTGCCCCAGCCCTGACGCTTAGTCTGTTCGTATGACTGACGAACTCCCCGAGCTGCGTGCCTCCGACGCCGATCGCGAGCGGGTCGCCGAAACCCTGCGCAACGCCCACGCCGAAGGGCGCCTCGACTTCGAGGAGTTCGAGGAGCGTCTGGAGACCGCCTACAAGGCCCGCACGTTCGGTGAGCTGCGCCCGCTGACCGCCGACCTGCCACAGGGGCACGTCGGCGCGTCCCCCGCCGTTCACCGGCCCGGTGTGCCGGCCACCTGGCGCGAGCGGATCGGCGGCACCGCCACGTCCCGCTGGGCCTTCGCGATGTGGAGCGGCTTCTCCCGCCGGGGGCGCTGGACGGCGCCGCGCGCCTTCACGGCGGTGACGTTCCAGGGAGGCGGCGAGCTCGACCTGCGGGACGCCAACTTCGAGGCGGAGGAGGTCACCATCCGCTGCTTCATCCTGATGGGCGGCGTGGAGGTCGTCGTCCCGCCGGGCGTGGACGTCCAGGTGACGGGCTTCGGCTTCATGGGCGGGTTCGAGGACACCGACCACGAGCCCGCCGACCCGGGCGCGCCCCGCGTGAAGATCACCGGGTTCGCCATGATGGGCGGCGTCGGCTTGAAGCGGAAGGCGTCCAAGCTGGAGAAGAAGCGGCTGGAGGCGGAGCGGGAGCGGTCGGCGTGGCGGGAAGGCCAGGCGCCCCAGGAGCGCCGAGAGGTGACGGACCGGGACCGGCCGCACAAGGAACTGGGCTGAGGGCCGGGCCGCGGGGCGCCTGCTCTTCGTCCCCGGTTCCTCATCCCTTCGACGAGGACGACGCCGTCGCCGCCGGCGCCCGGGCCGTGAGCTGATCGAGGTCCACCGCCTCGGCCATCGCCCGGTACCCCGCGTCGCCGGGGTGCAGGTGGTCGCCCGAGTCGTAGGCGGGCCGCAGGCGTTCGGGGTGGGCGGGGTCGCTCAGGGCGCGGTCGAAGTCGATGACGGCGTCGAAGAGGCGGCCGGCGCGGATCGACCGGTTGATCTCCTGGCGGAGGGACTCCGTCTGGGGTGTGTGGCCGCGGTGGCCGCCGAAGGGCAGCAACGTTCCGCCGACCACCCGCAGTCCGCGGTCCCGCGCGGCGTCGGTGACCTCGCGCAGCCCCGCCACCACGGCGCCCGCGTCCCGTTGCCGCGGGGAGCGCAGCAGGTCGTTGATGCCGATCATGACGACGACCGTGCGGGCGCCCGTCCGGCTGAGCACGTCCCGCTCCAGGCGCGTCAGCAGGGCGGCGTTGTCGGGGTGCGCGGCCGGGGCGGGGCGGCGGCCGTCGGTCAGCAGGCGGTTGCCCGCGATGCCCTGGTTGAGGACGCCGTAGCGGGGTGCGCCGTGCTCGGTGCGCAGCCGGTCGGCGAGGAAGTCGGGCCACCGGTGGTTGGTGCCGGGCGTGGACCGGGTGCCGTCGGTGATCGAGTCGCCGACGGCGACGAGGGTGCCCTGGGCCCGGGGATTCCAGACGTCCACGCCGGTCACGTACCGCCAGTACGGGGTGCGTCGGTTGTACGCGGCGCCGGAGAGGTCCCCGGACCGGTTGCCGTGCGCCAGGTAGGAGGTCTGCTGGGCCGTCGAGTGGTGGGTGACGGGGCCGGACGGGGCGGGGGCGTAGGTGGTGACCAGGACGTCCGCGTCCGCCGGGACGGTGAGGCGGGCCGGGTCGCTGGTGACCGCGCGACCCGGGGGCACGGTCACCTCGGTCCGCCCGTCGAAGGTGAGCCGCCGCAGGGTGCCGGGCGCGGCGGCCGGGGCGCCGCCGGACGCGGGCAGCGCCAGGGTGACGTGGGTGAGGGTCAGCGGCCGGTTCCCGTAGAGGTTGGAGAACCGCACGCGGGCGCGGCTGCCGCCGATGCTGGTGTGCACCACGTTGCGTATCGACTGGCGCGGGTAGCCGTCGCCGGTGCCCGGCTCGGCGGCGGAGGGCGCGGCCGACCAGGTGCCGACCCACCCGTCCGCCGGAGCGGGCGCGGCCGGGGCGGCGGGCTCCGGGCGGCCCGGCCGGGCGAGGAGGAGCACCGCCGTGACCAGCAACCCGAGGCCCAGGACACCGGAGAGCAGTGCGTAACCCATCCTTGTGGACATGCCGGGCAACTCCTGGGGCGGCGGAGCGGCGCGGGCTCCGGACGGTCAGGACCAATGCGTGATCGACGGACCGACGCGGTCCGGACGCGGCTTTCATGATCCCACGGGCGTTCGGGGGGCCGGACGCGGCCTTGGCGCTCCCGTGACGGTCGGGCGTTCGGGCGCGGCCTTGGTGATCTGGTGACGGTTGGGCGTTCGGGCGCGGGCTTCGCGATTCTGTGGACGATCGGGTGCCTGGTCGCGGCCTCCGTGATGCCACGGGCGTTCGGAGGCCCGGTCGCGGCCAGTAGGGCGGGTGCCGGGGACTCGTGCTTCACCCCACGGACGTCCGGGGACCCGGCCACGGCCTGTGGGATGGACGCCGGGAACTCGTGGTTCGTTCCGGGAGTAGGTCACAGTTGGACAGACGGCCGGGTACGCGAAGAGTGTCGCAAAGGCGTACCCCTGAACGGGTGGAGCGGATGGAACGGACGAGTACCGACAAGGCGCCGGGCACCGGCGCCGGCGCGGTCGGCGGGCTCGGTGACAGTCCCGCGGACCAGGAGAAGCGGCGCGCCGTACGCCGGATGAAGACCCTCGCCACCGGCCTGCTGCTGGCCGTGGCCGTGGTCTACGGGCTGGCGAAGTGGGGCGACGCCGCCGGGGCCGGGGCGTGGACGGGGTACGTGGCCGCCGCCGCGGAGGCGGGGATGGTGGGCGCGCTGGCCGACTGGTTCGCGGTCACCGCGCTGTTCAAACGGCCCCTGGGCCTGCCCATCCCGCACACCGCCATCATTCCGACCAAGAAGGACCAGCTCGGGGTGAGCCTCGGCGAGTTCGTCGGCGAGAACTTCCTCTCCGGGGAGGTCATCCGGCAGCGGCTGCGCCGGGTCGGCATCGGCCGGCGGCTCGGCGCCTGGCTGGCCGAGCCGAAGAACGCCGACCGGGTGACGGCCGAACTCTCCACGGCGCTGCGTGGCGCGCTGACCGTGCTGCGCGACTCCGACGTCCAGGCGGTGGTCGGCGAGGCGATCACCCGGCGCGCGGACGCCCAGGAGGTGGCGCCGGGGCTGGGCAAGATGCTGGACAAGATCGTCGCGGACGGCGGGCACACCCGGGTGGTGGACCTGGTCTGCGTCCGCGCCCACGACTGGCTGCTGGCCCACAGCGACTCCGTCATGACGGCGGTCTCCGGCGGCGCGCCCGGATGGACGCCCCGTTTCGTGGACCGCAAGGTGGGCGAGCGGGTCTACAAGGAACTGCTGCGCTTCGTCACCGAGATGCGCGACATGCCCGAGCACCCGGCGCGCGGCGCCGTGGACCGCTTCCTGAAGGACTTCGCCGGCGACCTCCAGTCCGACACGGACACCCGCGCCCGCGTGGAACGCCTCAAGTCCGAGGTGCTGGGCCGCTCCGAGGTCCAGGACCTCATCGGCTCCGCCTGGAGCTCCGTCCGCTCCATGATCGTGGCGGCGGCCGAGGACGAACAGAGCGAACTCCGGCTCCGGGTGCGCGCCGCCCTCCTCTCCCTCGGGAAGCGGATGGCCGCGGACGGGCGGCTGCAGGGCAAGGTGGACGGCTGGCTGGAGGGCGCGGCCGTCTACGTGGTGACGACCTACCGGAGCGAGATCACCGCACTCATCACCGAGACGGTGGCGAGCTGGGACGCCGAGCACACCTCGCGGAAGATCGAGGCCCACATCGGCCGCGACCTTCAGTTCATCCGCATCAACGGCACGGTGGTGGGGGCGCTGGCGGGGCTGTGCATTTATGCGGTGTCGCGGGCGTTGGGGGGGTGAGGTGGCGCGGAGGTCCGCCGAGGTCCGCAGGCGGGGCGGGCCGCGGGCCGGGCCGTGCGCCGGTGGGGCGGGCGGCGGATCGTTGACGTTGAGGTGTCCCGGATTGGGACGCGTTCGAAGACGAGGGCCTGCGAGGTGTCCGGGACGAGGGAGCCGGGGCCCGTCCGGCGGCTGACCGACTGACCGGCTGACCGGTTGAGCGGCTGCCCGGCTGCCCGGCTGACGAAGGACCCCTCCCCGTAGCCCACGCCCCCGGGCGCCGCCATCCTGTCCCTCCTGTCCCGGCTGGGTAGGGTCTGACCCCGTGCGATCCCACTCTTCCGGCGGACGATCCCCGGCCTCCCGGCGCGCCACCCTGCTGTGGCTCCTGGCCCCGTACGTGCTCTACCTGGCCGTACTGCCCCTGGTGAACCGCGTCACCCCGACGGTGCTCGGCCTGCCCTTCCTGTTCTTCTGGCTGCTGCTGGCCACGCTGTTCACCCCGGTCGCGGTCTGGCTGGCCTGGCGCGGCGACCGGAAGCGGGGGCGGGCGTGAACGCCGCCGTCGCGACCACCGTCTTCGGGGTCTTCATGGTGTTCACGCTGGCCCTGGGGCTGCTGGCGGTCCGCGGCCGGGGCTCCGGCGGCGGGCTGGCCGAGTGGTCGCTCGGCGGGCGCAGCCTGGGCACCGTCTTCATCTGGGTCCTGATGGCCGGTGAGGGCTACACCAGTTTCAGCTACCTGGGCGCCGCGGGCTGGGGCTACAACTTCGGCGCCCCGGTGCTCTACGTCCTGGCGTACATGTCGTGCGGCTACGCCATCGGGTACGTCGTCGGCCCGATGCTGTGGAACTACGCGCGCCGGCACGGCCTCGTCGGCATCACCGACATGGTGGCGCACCGCTACGGCCGCCCCTGGCTCGGCACCGCCGTTGCCATCCTGGCCACCGTCTGCCTGCTGCCGTACATCCAGCTCCAGATCACCGGCATGGGCGTGGTGGTCTCGACGATCTCCTACGGGGCCATCAGCCTGAACTGGGCGTACTTCATCGGTTTCGCCGTGACCACCCTCTTCGTGGTGGTGAGCGGCCTGCGCGGCAGCGCCTGGGTGTCCGTGCTGAAGGACATCCTGGTCATCGGCACGCTGGCGTTCCTCGCCGTCTACGTGCCGTTGCACTACTTCGACGGGTACGGGCCCTTCCTCGACCGGATCGTGGCCGAGAAGCCGCAGTGGCTGACCTTCCCCGGTCACGAGTCGAACGGACTCGGTCAGGGCTGGTTCATCACCACGACGTTCCTGAACTCCCTGACCGTCGTCATCTTCCCGACGACCGTCGCCGGCTACCTGGGCGCCCGCAACGCCGACGCGCTCCGCCGCAACGCGGTCTTCCTGCCCTTCTACAACGTGCTGCTGTTCGTGCCGATGCTGCTGGGCATGGCCGCGCTGTTCATCGTCCCCGGGCTGACCGGCGCCGATTCCAACCTCGCGCTGTTCAAGCTGGTCGTGGACTCGCTGCCGGCCTGGGCGGTGGGCGTCATCGGGGTTGCCGCGGCGCTGTCGTCCATCGTGCCGATGGCCGTGTTCATGCTGGTCATCGGCACCATGTGGGGACGCAGCGTGCTGGGCGCCGTGCCGCGCCTGGCCGACCGGCAGAAACTGTGGTCCCGGGTGGTGGTGGTCGCCGCCGGGGCGCTGGCCCTCCTCCTGACGTACACCGCCCCGAACACCCTCGTCCGCCTCTCGCTCATCTCCTACGAGGGGATGGCGCAGCTCGTTCCCATGCTGCTGCTGGGGCTGGTGTGGCGGCGGCTGACGCTGTACGGGGCGGTCGGCGGTCTGGTGGCGGGCGTGGGCCTGGTCTGCTGGCTGGTCTTCAGCGGCCACGACCCGGTGTGGGGCGTCAACGCCGGCATCCTGGCGCTCGCCCTGAACCTGGCCGTGGCGCTCACCGTCACCTGGCTCGGCCCCCGCCCGGCCGACGACCGTCCGGACGCCGAGGTGCTGGCGTCGGATGTGGAGGACGAGGCCCCGGCGGGCGAGCGGGTGGGGGCGGGTTCCGGGGGGTGACCGCCGGGAGTGAACGGAGGTGGGGTGCTGGTTCCGTCCCGGTTCCGTCCCGGTTCCGTCCCGGTTCCGTCGCGTCAGGGGCTCGCCGGGTCGGTGATCTTCTTGCCGGTGGCGGAGACCGCGAACCACACCCCGCCCTTGCCCTGGCCCTTGATGTCGCCGGGCTGCTTGTCCCCGGTGAACCAGTAGACGGGCCAGCAGGCGATGCTCAGTTGCCGGCTGCCGTCGGGGCGCTTGACGGTGCCGACCAGCTTGGCCGCGACGCCCGACAGCTTCGCCCGGTCGACCGGCCGGGCGGGCTTCCAGGTGTCCAGGCAGGCGCCGACGCAACCGATCCGCATCGGCCAGGCGCTGTCCTTGTCGAACCGGTACAGCGTCCTGGCCTTGCCGTCGACGAGTATCCGGCCGAGCCGGGGCTGCTCCCGCACCGCGAGCCCGGCCGCGTTCCCGGCGGCGTTCCCGGACGCGCCCTCCGCCCCGCCGTAACCGTCCGCCGTGTTGCCCCCGGCCCCGCCGTCCGCTTTGCCGTCCGCCTTGCCGCCGTCGGCCGTCAGGGCGTACCAGGCGCCGCCCACCCCCTGCCCCTTGGCGTCACCCGGCGCGGTGTCCTTCGCGTACCGGTAGACGGGCCGGCCGCCGAGGGTGAGCTGCTCGACCCCGTCCGGGCGGCGGACGGAACCCAGCGCACCGGCCGCCATCCCGGTAGCCGGCCCGGCGCCCTCGGCCGGGACCGGTGGCCAGGCGGCGGCGCAGCCGCCCGTGCAGGCGGAGGCGGGCGGCTGGGCGGTGTCCCGCTCGAAGCGGTAGAGGGTCCTGCCCTTGCCGTCGGTGACGACCGGGCCGAGCCCGCCGACCTGGCGTAACGCGAGGGTCCCGGCCGCGCCGCGCCCCATGCCGGGCCCGGGCGCGGGGCTGTCCGCCCCCGACCCGTACCCGTCGCCCCCGGAGGGCGCGGCGGACCCCTGCCCGGCCGACCCCGCGCCGTAACCGTTCGCCGCGTCGGCCTGCGCCCCTTGGCCCTTCTGGTCCTTGGCCGCGCCGCCCGCGCCGTCCTTGGCGCCGTACGCGTCACCGGGGGCGCCGGCCGCAGACCTGGCGCTGTCGGCCCCGGCCTTGCCGTACGCGGAACTGTCGTACGAGGTCGATCCACCCTTCCCGCAGGCGGCGCTCAGCGCCAGGACCGCCGCCGCGACCACGGTAACGGCCACCCGGTGCCGGTCGGGGTGGGGTCGGCGGCGGGCCGGAGGCCGGTCGGTCTGCGGATGGGGCGGACGGGGCGGGTGGCAGGGGCAGGGCTGGGAGGGGGGCGTGGGTGGCCGGTGCGAGGTGGGGGTGGGTGTGGATCGGTTCGGGGTGGAGGTGGTGGTGAGGGTGGCGGGTGGGGGCGTGGGGTTCGGGCGTGGGTTCATCGGTGGTGCTCTCCTCGTGCGTCGGGGCGACGGGTGACGGATGCCGTCGCCGCGGGGGAGGTACGAGGAGAGGTACGAGGGGAGCGTGACGGGCGTTCAAAGCGGTCGTAATCGGTCCACGTGTGGCAAAAGTGGCCTGCGGAGGAGTCGGTTGACGGCAGGTCGGGACGAGGAGGGAGCGCCTTTGATCGTGGTGGGGGGAGGGAGTGAGCGGCCGGGGTGGGCGAGCGGCGGGAGCGGTGCGCGGGGGTGGTGGCCGCGCTGTTCACCGTTCGCGCACCGGTTACGCTGGGGCGGCGGCTCGCGTGGGCTCGTAAGCGTCCGGATCGGACGGATGCCGATGACGATCCGTGCCCGTCCGGGATCGGAAAGCGCGCCGGGCCGACAGTTCCCTGTGGGAACCGTTTCGTACGATGATGGCATCTGTATGAGTGTTGATCGGTGCGGTTGTTGATCGACGCGTGCGTTGATCGACGCGGGCGTTGATCCGTACGGGCATGGGCCCGTACGAGCAACCGTCCGTGGCCGCTTACGGCGGCCGACACGAGGACCACGGAAGGAGGAGGACGACGACATGTACCGCTTCGTCGGAGCCTGGCGGCCACTGGCCGGTGCGGCGTTCTTCCTGCTCGCCGGGTTCCTGCTGACGCAGAGCGGGCTGACCGCCGCGCTGACCGCCGCGGCGACCACCACGGCCGTCCTGTTCCTGTGCCGCGCCTTCCTCGTGGCCGCCATCGCACGGCCGGTCCCGCCGGGGCGGGTCCGCACCGCGATCCGGGACCGGGAACGCCGTACCGCCTTCCTCGCGCAGCGCGACCCGGACGCCGCCGGCCGTCCCCGTCCGCGAGCGCCCGGCCACGCCCTCCCGACGACCGCGTAAGCGCTGAATCCCGGCCCTGGCGGCAGCTCCTGGCACCACACGGGTGCTCCTGGCCGACATCTGCACGGGCGCTTCTGGCCGGCACCTGCACGGGTGCTTCTGGCCGACACCGACACCGCACCTGTATGTGTCCGCCGCGCCTCTAGGTACCTGTACGTACGTGGCACGTAGGCGCACACACCCGTCATAGGCGCACCCCAAGCACCCCAGCACACGGATGCGCGCCTCGGGCGGGCCCGTGCCCGTGCCTGTGCCCGTGCCTGTGCCCGTCACGCACCGGTTCGCGCCGGTTCGCACCGACGCCGGACCGCCCTGAGCTGCCCCATCCCGGAACCCGGACACCTCGGTACCCGCACGCCGGATGCCCGGATACCCGGATGCCCTGGCACCCATCCACCCGGACAAGGCCCCCATGCCCCGTCCCGGCTGGTCGGCTCCACCCGGATTCAGCGCCCACGCGGCTCGTCACGCCGTTGCTCACCCCGGCCCACGGCCGGGGGTTCCGACAACCCGGTACGACGAGACCCGTTGGAGGGCTCACCCATGTCCGTCTTCACCATCCTGGGCGGTCTGCTGTCGCGGATCGCCGACGCGATCGACCCGCTCTTCGGCGCGTCCGCCACGGCCGCCGCCATCGTCCTGTTCACCCTCGGCGTGCGCGCCGCGCTGCACCCGCTGGCCCGCGCCGCCGCGCGCGGCGAGAAGGCGCGGGCCGTGCTCGCGCCGCGCCTTGCCGAGCTGCGCCGCAAGCACGGCGACGATCCCGAACGGCTGCGGAAGGCCGCGGCCGAGCTCTACGCCGAGTCCGGTTCCTCGCCGCTGGCCGGGTGCTTGCCGACCCTCCTCCAGCTCCCGGTCTTCTTCCTGATGTACCACCTCTTCTCCGCCGGTGGCGGCGACCTGCTCAGCCACACGCTGCTCGGCGCCCCGCTGGGCGGGCGGTGGACGGACGCCCTGGCGGACGGCGGGGTCTTCGGGCCGCACGGGCTGGTCTACGTCGCGCTGTTCGCGCTGGTCGTGGCCGTCGCCACCTGGAACTTCCGGCGGGCGCGGGCCGCGTCGGCGGCGCTCCCGGCGACCGGCGGCGGGGAGGCGGTGCCGGGCATGGCGGGGCTGACCAAGATCATGCCGTGGCTGTCCTTCGGCACGCTGATCACGGTGGCGGTGGTGCCGCTGGCGGCCGGCCTGTACGTGGTGACGACGACGGCCTGGACGGCGTGCGAACGCGCGCTGCTGCACCGGGACCGCACGCGGATCGAGCCGGGCGAGCGGAAGGCTGTGGCCGGTCCCGCCCGCTGAACACAGTGCGCGCCGCCGCACCGGGACCGCACCCGGACCGAGCCGGGCGGCCGGAAGGCTCTCGCCGGTCCCGCCCGCTGAACGCGGTACGCGCTGCCGCACCGGGACCGCGCGCGAGCCGAGCCGGGCGAACAACGGAAGGCTGTCGTCCCTCCCACTGAACGCGACGAAAAGCCGGCCAGCCGCAGGTGACGGACGGGATCCGCCCATTCCGGACCGTAACCACCCCCATACCGATCGGTAACGGTCCAGTCCGTGAACGGGGTCTTGCGGACTGGACGCCGTTCTTGGACGATCGGCCAAATCGCTCGATGGCCGTCCCCCATCGGCCGGCCCGTGGAGACCTCCTCGGGCCGACCCTTCGACCACGGGAGTTGAACGGATGAAGCTGCTGCGTGTCGGACCGGTGGGGGCGGAACGCCCGGCGCTGCTCGACGCGGACGGGGCCCTGCGGGACCTGTCCGGCCTGGTCAGGGACATCGACGGGGCGCTGCTCGCGGACGAGGCGGCGCTGGCCCGGGTGCGCGCCGCCGCCGGGGCCGGGGTGCTGCCCGTCCTGGACGCGGCCGGGGAACGGATCGGCCCGCCGGTCGCGGGCATCGGCAAGGTCGTGTGCATCGGGCTGAACTACCACGATCACGCCCGGGAGACCGGCGCCGCGATCCCCGAGGAACCGATCATCTTCATGAAGGCGCCGGACACGGTCGTCGGCCCCAACGACACGGTGCTCGTGCCGCGCGGCGGCGTGAAGACCGACTGGGAGGCCGAGCTCGCCATCGTCATCGGTGGCACGGCCCGCTACCTGGAGACCGACGCGCAGGCGCTGGCCGCCGTCGCCGGGTACGCGGTGGCGCACGACGTGACCGAGCGGGCCTTCCAACTGGAGCGCGGCGGCCAGTGGGACAAGGGCAAGAACTGCGAGACGTTCAACCCGCTGGGCCCCTGGCTGGTGACGGCCGACGAGGTGCCCGACCCCCAGGCGCTGGGCATCCGCCTCTGGGTGAACGGCGAGCCGAAACAGGACGGCACGACCGCCGACCAGATCTTCCCGGTGGCGGAAGTGGTCCGTTATGTCAGCCAGTTCATGACCCTGTACCCGGGTGACGTCATCAACACCGGCACTCCGGCGGGCGTGGCGATGGGGCAGCCGGAGCCGAAGCCGTTCCTGCGGGCCGGTGACGTGGTCGAGCTGGAGATCGACGGGCTGGGCCGCCAGCGGCAGGAGCTGAAGAACGCCTGACGCGGGGAGCCCGCCTGACGGTCCGTCTGCGTGTACGGACGAACCGTCAGGCCATCCGCCGGTCCCGATCAGGCTCGGCCCCCGGCCCTCGCCGCTCCGGCCGGGGGCCGTCTGCCGTCTCCTCCGACCGGTTCGGGGGACACCCGTGTGCGTGTCCCCCCACCGATTGTGCGGTTTGTCGGATAGTGCACCGTATGCCAAGAAAGATCACACCCTTGGTCCGGGCGGTGATGGCGGCACTGGTAGGGGCCGTGGTGGTGTCGCTGTTCGGATTGTTCGCCACATCCGGAACGGCCGCCCCGCTGCCCGGCGGCCTGGGGCCGTGCAAGGGCAGCCAGTGCCCGGGCCAGGACTCGGACCCCAACAACGGGCGGCTCGCCGGCCGGGACGAGAACATCAACATCTTCGTCGGCGGGGACTACCACGTCGGCGGCTCGGCGGCGGAGGCCGAAGGGAAGGTCGTCACCCTCGGCGACTTCGACATGAACAAGACGTCCGGCTCGAACGTCTACAACGTGGGCGTGGTCGGCGTGGGCTCGCGGGTGCCGCCGCCCGACGGTTCCGACTTCCTCACAGTCGGCGGCAACCTCACCGTCAAGGCCGGTCAGCGGCTGCTCGCGGAGGAGGGATCGGTCAGTGGCGTCGTCAAGTACGGCGGGACGCTGTCGGGCACGGTGAGCCCGAAGCCGGTGCACGACCCGAAGGCGGCCGATCCGTACCGGCATCTCTCGCCCGAGCTGACGAAGGCGAGCCACTGTTACGCCCGGGAGAACGGCAAGCAGCGCCCGGCCACCGGGACCGCCGTCAACCAGGGCCACCAGACGCTGTTCACTGGGGACGGGAAGTCCGCCCTCCAGGTGTTCAACGTGGACTTCGACATGGTCTCCAAGACGGGCGGGGACCAGGGCATCGCGTTCGAGAAGATCCCCAAGGGCGCCACCGTCCTGGTCAACGTCCTCGGGGACGCCCGCACGATCAGCACGTACATCGGGCACGACCTCCAGCCGGCCGGCATCCGGGAACGGCTGCTGTGGAACTTCCCCGACGCGACCCAGGTGACCATCAAGGGCAGCGCGCAGTTCCAGGGCTCCGTCCTGGTGGGCAACCCGAAGAGCGTGACGACCGTGTCGGTGCCGGGCATGAACGGCCGGTTCTTCACGACGGGCTCGCTGCGGCACGTCTCGTCCTCGGGGGCGGAGATGCACCGCTACCCGTTCGACGGAGACCTCCCGGACTGCGGGACGCCCCAGCCCTCGCCCACAACGACCTCCGACGCTCCCACGCCCACGCCCACGACCCCGACGCCCACGAGCCCGAGCCCGACCGCGACGACCACGAGCCCGTCGGCGTCCCCGTCCCCCTCCGCGTCCCCGTCCGCTTCGGCCTCGTCCCCCGGCCCGACGGCGTCCGCCTCCTCCGCGGCGCCCGGCGCGGTCACCGGAGGCGGGGGAGGCGACGGCCACGACGGCGCACTCGCCGACAGCGGCGACCCGTTCACCGATCCGCTGCTCCTCGCAGGGGGAGCGGCCACGGTGCTCGCGGGCGCCGGACTGGTACTGCTCATGCGGGCCCGCCGGTCACGTAAGGGCTGAGAACGCGGATACGGACGGTGGCACGGGGAGCCCGCAGCCGGGCGCCCCGTGCCACCGCTTTATGCCATCGTTCCGTGCCACCGCCGCGTCACCCCGTCAGGTAGCGCTCCAGGCCCTGTACCACCAGCGCGTGGTCCTCCTTCTGCGGCGGGTCGAAGACGGCGACCGCGCCGACCGCGCGGACGTGGTTGGCGGCATGGGCACTCGTGAGGGGCGGGCACTCGTGAGGGACGGGCGTCCGTGCCACCGCCGCGTCACCCCGTCAGGTAGCGCTCCAGGCCCTGTACCACCAGCGCGTGGTCCTCCTCCTGTGACAGGCCCGAGACGGCGACCGCGCCCACCACGCCGGTGCCGCGCAGCCGGATCGGGAAGGCGCCGCCGTGCGCGGCGTAGCGGTCGGGGTCCAGGCGCGAGGACTCCTCGAAGGTCCGGCCCTTGGCGCGGAAGCGGGTGCCGACGAGGTAGGAGGACTCGGCGTACCGCTCCACCACGCGGCACTTGCGGTCCACCCACGCGTCGTTGTCGGCGCTGGTGCCGGGCAGCGCGCAGTGGAAGAGGCGCTGGGCGCCGCGCCGGATGCCGACGGTGACGGAGGCGCCCCGCGCGCGGGCGAGTTCCACCAGCAGCGAGCCCAGCCGCCAGGCGTCGTCGGGGCCGAAGGACTCAAGAATCAGCCGGTGTTCCTGCGCCTCCAGCTCGGGCACCAGCGCGCGGGCCCGCTCTTGCACGGAGACGGAGTCGGAACCGGATGCGGGGGCAAGGCTCGGGTCGGGAACCTCTCCGGGTGCGCCACTCACGCCGACGCCCCCTCGATCCGGACCGTCCGGCCCTCCGCCGCGGAGAGCTTCGCGGCCTCCAGGACGCGCAGCGTCGCCGCCGCCTCCAGCGCGCTGACCGGCGGCCGGCCGCCCGCCCGCAGCGCCTCGGCCACGGCCGCGTAGTACGCCGGGTAGTCGCCCGGCAGCGTCGGGACGAGGCGGTCGACGGCCTCCGGGGACGCCTCCGCGCCGGCGGTGGCCCGGGTCGTGCCGCCGGAGCCGAGCCAGCCCCAGGCGGCCTCCGGCTCCGTGCCCCACGCCTCGTCCTCGCCGGGCCGCCGGCCCTCGCGGAGGGCCGCCTCCTGCGGGTCCAGCCCGTACTTGACGTAGCCCGCGCGACTGCCCAGCACCCGGAACCGCGGGCCGAGCTGGGCGGTGGTGGCGCTCACCCACAGGTGGGAGCGGACGCCGTTGGCGTGGGTGAGGGCGATGAACGTGTCGTCGTCCGCCTCGGCGCCCGGCCTGCGGACGTCCGACTCGGCGTACACCGAGGTCACTGGCCCGAACAGGGCGATCGCCTGATCGGCGAGGTGGCTCCCCAGGTCGTACAGCAGGCCGCCGATCTCGGCCGGGTCGCCGGACTCCCGCCAGCCGCCCTTCGGGCGCGGACGCCAGCGCTCGAACCGCGACTCGAACCGCTGCACCTCCCCGAACGCCCCCTCGGAAAGGAGCCGCTGGACCGTGCGGAAGTCGTTGTCCCAGCGGCGGTTCTGGAACACGGACAGCAGCAGCCCCCGCTCCTCGGCGAGCGCGGCCAGCCGCTCCGCCTCGGCGGCGGTCGCGGCCAGCGGCTTGTCCACGACGACCGGCAGCCCGGCCTCCAGCGCGGCGGTGGCGAGCGCGACGTGCGTCTTGTTGGGGGAGGCGACGACGATCAGGTCGAGGTCACCCGCCCGGTCCAGGACCGCTTCGGGCTTCTCGACCGTACGGACCTGGGGGTGCTCGGCGCGCGCCTTCGCCTGCCGTTCGGGGTCGGAGGTGGAGACGGTGTCCAGCGCCAGGCCCTCGGTCGCGGCGATCAGCGGGGCGTGGAAGACCGAACCGGCCAGGCCGTAGCCGATGAGGCCGACGCGGAGCGGGCGGTCGGCATCGGTAGGGGTACCGGCCGGGGGAGGAGTGGAGTCGGCACCAGTCGGGGAGGGGGTGGAGTCGGCACCGGGACCGGCCGGGGAAGGGGTGGAGTCGCTCATGCTCCCCACTTAAACAACGCTGTTGCCAAAGCGCAAGCGATGCCGACAATAGGGGGATGACCAGCCAGAACCCCGCCTCGCTGCCGGGCGCCAACCTCCCCGTCCTCCGTGGTCACAACACCGCGCTGGTCCTCGGCCTGCTCCGCGCGGCGGGCCCGGAAGGGGTGAGCCGGCTGGAACTCGCCGCCCACACCGGGCTCACCCCGCAGGCCGTCAGCAAGATCACGTCCCGGCTGCGGGACGAGGGCCTGGCAGCCGAGGCGGGCCGCCGGGCCTCCACCGGAGGCAAACCGCGCACCGTGCTGCGCCTGGTCCCGGGTGCCCGGCACGCTCTCGGCCTGCACCTGGACCGAGACGAGATCACCGCCGTCCTCGCCGACCTCGCGGGCGAACCGGTCGCCGTCCGCCGCGCCCCGCTGCCCTTCGGGGAGGGCGCCCCCGCGCTCCTGGACACGGTGGCCGAGGTGGTCGCCGTACTGCGCGCCGACGGGCCGCCCGGCCGGGTGCTCGGCGTCGGGGTGGCCGCGCCCGGACCGCTGGACCACGCGGCGGGCGTGCTGCACCGCGTCACCGGCTTCCCCCAGTGGGACGGCTACCCGCTGCGCGCGGCCCTCGCCGAACGCCTCGCCCTCCCCGTCGTCCTCGACAAGGACACCAACGCGGCGGCCCTGGTCCCCGCCCGCGCCGCCGGCTCCTTCGCCTACCTGCACCTGGGAACGGGGCTCGGCGCCGGGCTGGTGCTCGACGGGACGCTGTACCGGGGCCCCCGGACGGGCGCGGGCGAGTTCGGCCATCAGGTCCTGCACCTGGACGGGCCGCCCTGCCACTGCGGCAAGCGCGGCTGCGTCGAGGCGTTGTGCCTGGCCGCGATGGACCGGGGCGCGCCGGACGAGGCCGCCCGCCTCCTCGGTGTCGCGGCGGCCAACCTGGTCGAACTGCTCGATATCGATCGGGTGCTGCTGGGGGGCCGGACCGTGCTGGGGCACCCGGAGGTGTTCCTGCGCGGGGTGTCGGACGCGTTGGACGCACGCATACGACTCCGCGGGGCTTCCGCGCCGGTCGGCCCGTCCGACCCGTCGTCCGAGGGGAGCGGCTCGGTGCCGGTGTCCCTGCTCCCGGGCGGGGCGCGCGCGGTGGCCGACGGGGCGGCGGAACTGGTACTGGGCGAGGTGTTCGGGGCGGGGAGGCTGGCGGCGGGGCGGAGCACGTAGGGAAGGCGGCGTCACGAACACGTAGGGAGGCGTGGGGCGGGCGCTGGTGGGGCTGCGGCGGATGGGCGCACGCATGCGTCCGGACGGGGGTGGTGCCCGGAGCGTCGCGCGGGCGGGGGCGCGCGGGCGTGGCAACGTGCGGTGCGTGTGTGCGTGCCCGTGTGCGTGCCCGTGTGCGGCGTGCGGGGTCGCGTGCGGTGTGCGGTGTACGAGGTTGTGTGCGGCGTACGGGGTTGAGCGCGGCGTGCGAGTGCGTGCGGTGCCTATGACTCCGCGTGCGGTGTACGGGCGCGGGCGTGCGTACGGATGCGCGGGGCCGCGAACCTGTGGAGCCCGTTATCGCGCGAGGCGTCACCGCGTCACGTCCGGGCGCCGTACGAGCCGGGAAGGCTCCGGCCGAGTGCGTCGGCCAAGCCGGGAAGGACTCAATCCGCCATGCGTCGTCGTCCGTACCGTGCCCTGACCCCACTCGTCGCCGCGGTCGGCCTGCTGTCCGGCGCGCCCGGCACCGGGCCCGCGGCAGCGGCCGGACCGGGAACCCCGCCCGCCCCCGCCTGCGGACGCCCCGACAGCAAGGACTTCCCGCTCGCGGCCCGGCTGCGCGGCGGCCCGGCCGACTTCGCCCCCGGCGGCGCCTGGCGCACGTGGTACCTCGACCTGCGCAACACCACCCAGGCCCCGTGCCGCGACGTGCACCCCGTCATGGTCCTGACCGACCAGCGGCACGCCCTGGCGCCCCGCCACATCCGGTTGCAGTACCGCGACCCGGAACGACGCACATGGAACCCCGTCCCGTTCGAATCGACCGACCACGACGAGCAGATCGGAGTCTTCGGCAAGGAGGAAGGCGGCGCGGAAGGCGGGGCGGAAGGCAGGGCGGAAGGCGGGGCGGAACGCAAGGAGGAAGGAAGGACGGATGAAAGCGGCACACACCCCGGAAAGGTCGGCACCGGCGGCCTGACCGTGCCCGCCGACCGCACGCTCACCGTGCCGCTGCGGATGCGCTTCACCGCCGACGCCCCACGGGACCGGGTCACCGCCGGCGTCACCACCGTCCAGCGCCGGGCCGCGGACGGCGAGTGGATCGGCCAGAGCGGCGACCACACCTTCGCCATCCGGGGCGGCGCCCCCACCCCCGCTCCCGCTCCCGCGGATACCGCCACCGCCATGCGACCGGACCCCGCCGGGCCCTGGCCGTCCTCAGGCCGCTCGTCCCCAGGCCGCTCGTCCGCACCCTCTCCCCGTACGACCGACCCCGGGACCGATCCCGGGACCGCCCCCTCCCCACCCCAACTGGCCGCGACGGGCGCCACCCCGCTGTACCCGCTCGGGTACGCGGCGGGGGCGCTCATCCTGGGTGGCGCGGCCCTGCTCCTGCTCTCGCGCCGTCTGACGCGCTGACCAGGCGACCGGCTCCGTCCGGCACCGCCAGGCCCCGCCCCCGACACCTTCCGTACGCCCTGTCGTTCCCTCCCCGCAGGCGCCGACCCCGTCCCCGGCCACCTCGTGGTGCGAGGATCGCGCCGTGGACTACCCGAACGACCGGACGACCCCGGGCGCGCCCGTCCGCGCCGGTATCCCCGAGCACGGACGCATCCCCAAGTACTACGCGGCGAAAGTCCGTCTCGCCGCCCTGATCGAGGAGTTGGGCGAGGGCGAGGTGCTGCCCGCCGAACGCGAGCTGGCCCTGCGCTTCGAAGTCTCCCGGGAGACGCTGCGCCAGGCGCTGCGCGAACTCGTCCTCGAAGGGCGGCTGCGGCGGCTTGGCCGCGGCACGGTCGTGGCGGGCCCCAAGCTGGAGCAGCCGCTCGCGCTGGCGAGCTACACCGAGGGCGTACGGAAACAGGGCCGGCGGCCGGGCCGCCACCTGGTCGGCCTCGAACGCTTTCCCTGCCCGCCGGTTCTCGCCGCCGAACTGGCCCTGAACGCGGGCGAACCCGTATGGCACATGGAACGCGTCCTGCTCGCCGACGACGAACGGGTCGGCCTGGAGAGCACCTATGTGGCGGTGGCCCGGGTGCCGCGGCTGGACACCGACTTCGAACCCGACTCGTCCTTCTACGCCTACCTCCACGACCGGTTGGGCATCGGCTTCGGCGACGCGGACGAACGCCTGGAAACCGTCCTGGCCACCCCGCGCGAGGGTCTGCTGATCGGCACACCGGGCGCCCTGCCGATGCTGCTGATCCACCGCCTGTCCCGGGACACCCGCGGCCGTCCCCTGGAACGCGTCCGCACCCTCTTCCGCGGCGACCGCTTCTCGTTCACGGCGCATCTGGGCGACGCGTCCGGACGGCGAGCGTCGGGACAGTAAGCGACCGGACGGCAACTGCTCGGACGGCGAGTGCCCAGTCGATCAGTCACCGATCAGCAACCGCCCGACCCGCCACCGCAGTTGTACGGTCCGCGACCGCGACCGCAACCACAGCCGCCCGACCCGCAACCACAACCGCAGCCGCAAACCCGCAACTGAGGCTGCTCACCCCGCAACCACACCGCTCCCAAGCACCTCCCGAAGGACGTACCGAGCATTAGCCGAAATAACCGGATTGGTCTCCCGGTAATACGGCAGCTGAATCACCGCCATGGACAGCGCCCACCCCCGCCCCCGGGCCCAGGTGGCGTCGTCCACCTCCACCGCCTCGCGGTACGCCCGCCGTGCCGAGGCGGGCAGCAGGTTCCAGGCGGGGATGAGGTCGGTGGCCGGTTCGCCCATGCCCACGGTGCCGAAGTCGAGGACCGCCGAGACTCGGTCGCCGTCGAGCAGCAGGTTGCTCGGCATGAGGTCGGAGTGCGTCCAGCAGGCCGGGCCCGTCCACGGCGGTACGGCGAGGGCTTCTTCCCAGGCCGCGGTGATCTCGTCGGCGTCGAAGGGTTCGTCGGTGCGGCGCAGCGCCTCGATCGCCGCCCGCACTTCCTCGTCTTCGGTGATCAGCGGCGCGCCCCGGTGGGCGGGCGGGCCGCCGGGGAGGTCGATCGCGCGCAGGGCGCCCGCGAACGCCGCGAGGTCCCGGGCCACGATCTCGGGCTCGGCCAGGTCGCCCTCGACCGGGGTGCGGCCTTCGATCCACCGGTGCACCGCCCAGGTCATGGGGTACCCCTCCCCGGGGACGCCGGTCGCGACCACCTCCGGGATCGGCAGCGGGAGCAGCGGCGCCAGCCGGGGGAGCAGGTCCGCCTCCATCGCGATGGCCTTGGCGCCACTGGGGCGCAGCGGCAGCCGGACGGTCAGGGCCTCGCCGAGCCGGTAGATCGCGTTGACCGTGCCTCCGGAGGCGAGCCGGGCGATCGGCAGGTCCGCCCACCGGGGGAACTGGGCGCGCAGCAGCCGCCGGACCAGTCCGGCGTCGGTCTCCGCCTCGTCCGCGTGCATCGTGCCCATGCGCCGCCCCCCGCCAGGTCTCCCGGTTCCTGCCGGGATCGTCGCACGACCGGTTCGCGGGCCCGAAGTCTTTTTCCACCGCGCCGCATTGACCGCAGCAACGACGGCGGTAGAACTCGGACCGGCACGAACGAAAGCAACGCATCCCCCCTCCCTGATCACAAAATCACGGAAACATAACGGGTCTAGGCCAACCTTGTCGGCCCGTTCACCATCCCGTAGCCGTCCGGACCGACCCGGTACACCCGTTCCGACGAGCGTTCGGGCCATGCGAGTCATAGTTGTCGGGGCCGGGGTGCTGGGGACCATGCACGCCTGGCAGGCCATCGAGCGCGGCCACGAGGTCGTGCACATCGAGCGCGAGACCGAGGCGCGCGGCGCCTCGGTGCGCAACTTCGGGCAGATCTGGGTCAGCGGCCGTGCGGGCGGCGAGGAGTTGACGACCGCGCTGCGCGCCCGGGAGCTGTGGGAGGGCATCGGCGCCCGGGTGCCCGGCATCGGCTTCCGCGCCATCGGCTCGCTCACCGTTGTCAAGAACCCGGCCGAGCGCGCCGTCGCCGAGGCCGCCACCCGCCGCCCCGACGCCGCCGCCCGCGGCTACAAGCTGCTGGACGCCGACGAGGCGCGCGCCGTGAACCCGGCGCTGCGCGGCGACTTCCTCGGCGCCCTGTGGTGCGAACGCGACGCCGCCGTGGAACCCCGCGTGGCCCAGCCCGCCCTGCGCCAGGCGCTGCTGGCGTCCGGCCGGTACACCTTCCTCGGCGGACGCGAGGTGCGCGAGGTCGTGGGGGAGCGCTCCGTACGCGACGACCACGGCGACGTGCACGAGGGCGACGCCGTCGTCCTGTGCACCGGCGCCTGGCTCGGCGGCCTGGTCCGCGAACTGGTCCCGGACCTGCCGGTGCGCCGCGTCCGCCTCCAGATGATGCAGACCGACCCGCTCGGCGAGCCGCTGACCACCTCCGTCGCCGACGCCGACAGCTTCCGCTACTACCCGGCGTACGCGAGCGAGGCCCTGGACGCGCTGGCCGCCGAGCAGCCGCAGACCCCGACCGCTGCCGCCCACAAGATGCAGCTCCTGATGGTGCAGCGGCTCGACGGCGGGCTGACGATCGGCGACACCCACGAGTACGAGACCCCGTTCGGCTTCGACGTCGTCGAGGACCCGTACGAGCACCTGACCGGCGTCGTGGAGTCGATCCTCGGCCGCCCGCTGCCCACCGTGCGCCGCCGCTGGGCGGGCGTGTACGCGCAGTGCGTCGACACCTCCCGGGTGGTGCACCGGCAGCGGGTCCGCGAGGGCGTCTGGCTGGTCACCGGCCCCGGCGGACGCGGCATGACCTGCTCCCCGGCGATCGCCGAGGACACCGCGAACGAACTGGGCTGGTGAGGAAGTTGACACAGCAGTTGACGCAACAGACGACGCACCGGATGACACAGCAGTCGACGCAACAGATGACGCAGCACGAACCGACCGCACCGACCGCACCGACTGCACCGACCCACCAGCCCCCCATCACCCTCGCCGTCCTCGACATGGCCGGCACCACCGTCGCCGACGGCGGCCTGGTGGAGCAGGCGTTCGACGCCGCCGCCCGGCGGATGGGCGTCGAGCCGGGCAGCGCCGACCACGCCGAGAAGCTGGCCTACGTCCGCGCCACCATGGGCGAGTCGAAGATCTCGGTCTTCCGCCACCTCTTCGGCGACGAGGACGCGGCCCAGCGCGCCAACACCGCCTTCGAGGAGGCGTACGGCGAGCTGGTGGACGGCGGGCGGATCGCCCCGGTGCCCGGCGCCCGGGAGGCCATCGAGGCACTCCAGTCGGCCGGGGTGACGGTGGTGCTGACCACCGGCTTCGCCCGCGTCACCCAGGACGCCATCCTCGACGCGCTCGGCTGGCGCGACCTGGTGACGCTCACCCTCTGCCCGGCCGACGCCGGCGGACGCGGGCGCCCCTACCCGGACATGGTGCTCGCCGCACTGCTGCGCACCGGCGCCGCCGACTCCGTCCAGAGCATCGCGGTCGCGGGCGACACCTCCTACGACATGCTCTCCGGCCGCCGCGCCGGCGCCTCCGTGGTGGCGGGCGTCCTGACCGGGGCGCACGATGACGCCGCCCTGCGCGGGGCGGGCGCCACGCACGTCCTGAACTCGGTGGCCGACCTGCCGAACCTGCTGACGACGGCGGGGGACCGGCCAGGCCTGCCGACGGTGGAGGACCGGCCGAACCTGTCGGCGGCGGGGGACCGGGACGCACCACTCCCTCCAGGACTCACCCGATGACCGCCCCCGCGAGCCGGAACCGGACGAATCCCCGGGCAGCGGCACGGACACAGACCCCCGACGCCCCCTCCCCCCACAGCGGCATCCGCTTCGAGAACGTCACCGTCGCCTACGACGGGAACGTCGTTCTGGACTCCCTCGACCTCACCGTTGAACCGGGCGAGGTGATGGCGCTGCTCGGCCCGTCCGGCTCCGGCAAGACCACCGCGCTGCGGGCGGTCGCCGGGTTCGTCCGGCCCGCCTCCGGACGCGTCCTGATCGGCGGCCGGGACATGACCGGCCTGCCGCCGTACCGGCGCGGCATCGGCATGGTCGTCCAGCAGTACGCGCTCTTCCCGCACCTGCGCGTCGAGGAGAACGTGGCGTTCGGGCTGCGTGCCCAGAAGGCGCCGCGCGGCGAGATCGCCGCACGGGTGGCCGAGGCGCTGGAGATGACCGGCATGGCCGGGTACGCCAAGCGCTACCCGCGCGAACTCTCCGGCGGCCAGCAGCAGCGCGTCGCCATCGCCCGGGCGCTGGCCATCCGGCCGGGCGTGCTCCTCCTGGACGAGCCGCTGTCCGCGCTCGACGCCCGCCTCCGCTCCGAAATGCTCTCCGAACTGGCGCGCCTGCACCGCGAACTCCCCGACGTCTCGATGCTGTACGTCACCCACGACCAGATCGAGGCCCTGACCCTGGCCGACCGGATCGCCGTCATGGACCGCGCCCGCCTCCAGGACTGCGGCACCCCGCAGGACCTCTACCGCCGCCCGCGCACGGAGTTCACCGCGTCCTTCGTCGGCAACGCCAACCTGCTGCCGGTGACCGTGGGCGCGCACCCGGGCGAGGTGGAGTTCGCCGGGACGCGCCTCACCGTCGCCGCGGACGGCCCCGCGGCACCCGGCGCGGGCGCCACCCTCTGCGTCCGGCCGCACCTGGTCGGCCTCGGCGAGGGCCCCAACGCCCTGCGCGGCAAGATCGCCGAGGTCCAGTGGCGCGGCGCCACCCACCGCCTGTACGTGGACGTGGCCGGCCACCGCGTCAAGGCCGACCTGCGCGAACTCCGGGTCACCCCGGCCCTCGGCGACGAGGTGACGCTGCACTTCGCGCCGCGGGACGCCGTGCTGCTCCCGGCGGGGACGCACGGGGACCCGGCGGCCCCTTCAGGCGCGGCCGGTGCGTACGGGAATACCGGCGCGTACGAGGACGACAGGGCGTACGAGGACAACAGGGCGTACGAGGACGACAGGGCGTACAAGGACGACAAGGCATACGAGGACGACAAGGCGTACGAGCACAACAAGGCAGCGTACGGAGGTTACGGA
Source organism: Streptomyces sp. NPDC003077 (assembly GCF_040611095.1). Classification (NCBI taxonomy): domain Bacteria; kingdom Bacillati; phylum Actinomycetota; class Actinomycetes; order Kitasatosporales; family Streptomycetaceae; genus Streptomyces; species Streptomyces sp. NPDC003077. The sequence continues at coordinate 63,159 of NZ_JBEXNM010000015.1, forward strand.
GGCGCGGCCGATGGCTAGCAGCGCGACACCTTCATCCGTCGGCACCGTCCATGCCGCGCCCACCCCCTCGAACACCACGCCCCGCCGCTCCCGTTCCGCGGCCCCCCGCCCGCTCTCCCGCCTCCTCTGGGCGCTGCCCCCCATCGCCGCCCTCGGCATCGTCTTCCTCTACCCCCTGGCCCTCGTCGTACGGCAGTCCTTCACCCCGGACGGGGAAGGCGGCCACTCGACCGCCCCGTACGCGGACGTCTTCGGACAGGCGGTCTTCCGGGACGCGCTGCTCAACACCGTCCTGATCGCCGTCGGCGCGACCGTCGGCGCCCTGCTGCTCGGCTTCGTCCTGGCGCTGATCATCGCCTTCGTGCCGTTCCCCGGCGGGCGGGCGCTGAGCCGGTTCATCGACATCTTCCTCGCCTTCCCGTCCTTCCTGATCACCCTCGCGCTGCTGTTCGTCTACGGCACGACGGGCATGGCCAACGGCCTGTGGACGGACCTGACGGGCGCGCGCGAGGGCCCCCTCGACTTCCTGCACACCCCGTGGGGCGTCCTCCTCGCCGAGATCACCTACTTCACCCCGTTCGTGATGCGCCCGCTGCTCGCCGCCTTCTCGCAGGTGGAGACCGGCCAGCTGGAAGCCGCCTCGTCCCTCGGCGCCCGCCCGGCGCGGATCGTCCGGCAGGTGATCCTGCCGGAGGCGCTGCCGGCGCTGGCGGCGGGCGGGGCGCTCGTCCTGGTCATGGGCCTGAACGAGTTCGGCATCGTCCTGTTCACCGGCGCCAAGGACGTGGTGACGCTGCCGATGCTCGTCTACACCAAGGCGATGCTGGACGGCGACTACACCGGCGCCTGCGTCGTCGCCGTCGTCAACATCGTCCTCTCCGTCCTCCTCTACGCCCTCTACCGGTCCGTCGTGGCCCGCACGGGCGCCGGACGAACGCGAACGAAGAGGGCCCCGGCGGCGACGAAACGAGCCCCCAGGCCAACGACCGGCACCGCAAAGGCACAGGCGCACCGTGCCGCGACCGGAAAGGCCCATCCCGCCGCGACCGGAAGGGCACAGGCGCACCGTGCCGCGACCGGAAAGGCAAAGGCCCACCCCGCCGCGACCGGAAAGGCACAGGCGAACCGTGCTGGTACATAGCAAAGCCGCCCGCTGGACGCTCTGGGCGCTCTTCTTCGTCCTCTTCCTCCCCCTCTTCGCGCTGCCGTTCGCGGTGATCGTGGCCGCGTCCTTCGCGACGAGCTGGAGCGGCGCCCTGCCCTCCGGTCCGACCCTCGCCCACTACCAGGACATCGCCCGGGGCGACTCACCGGACGCGCTGGTCACCAGCCTCGTCACCGCGCTCGCCGCGAGCCTCGTCGCGCTCGCGGCCGGCACGTGGGCGGCCCTCGCCGCCGAACGGCTGCGCGCCCGGGGCCGCCGCGTCGTCGACGCCCTGTTCATGCTCCCGGTGGCCGTCCCCTCCGTCGTCGTCGGCCTCTCCCTCCTCGTCGCCTTCTCGCAGCCGCCCCTGCTGCTCAACGGCACCCCGCAGATCGTCGTGATCGCGCACGCGATCCTGGTCACGGCGTTCGCGTACCAGTCCGTCACCGCCGCGTTGGCCCGCCTCGACCCGGCGTACGAACAGAGCGCCGCGAGCCTGGGCGCCCGCCCGGCCTACGTCCTGTGGCGGGTCAAACTCCCCCTCCTGCTGCCCTCGCTGACCGCGGCCGTGGGGCTGTGCTTCGCCCTGTCCATGGGCGAGGTGAGCGCCACGATGATGATCTACCCGCCCGACTGGATGCCGCTCCCGGTGCAGATCTTCGCGACCACCGACCGGGGTTCCCTCTTCGGCGGCGCCGCGCTCGCCGTCGCCCTGATGGTGGCGACGCTGATCGTCCTGCTCGGCGTCTCCCGCATCCGTACGAGGGCCTCCTACCGCTGACCCTCCCCACCGCCTGACCACCCCTCCAAGGAGACCGGCTCACCATGCCCGCTTCCCACCGCCTGCCCCGCCCCTTGCGCTCTCTCGCCGCCGGCGCCGGCGTCCTGGCGCTCGCCGCCCCGCTGACCGCCTGCGGCGGCACCGCGGGCGCCGACAGCGACGCCAAGGAACTCACCGTCTACAGCGCCGACGGCCTCAAGAGCGAAAAGGGCGACGGTTTCTACGACAAGGTCTTCAAGGACTTCCAGGCGCAGACCGGCATCAAGGTCAACCTCGTCGAAAGCGGCTCCGGCGCCGCCGTCCAGCGCCTCCAGCGCGAAAAGGCCAACACCAAGGCGGACGTCCTCGTCACCCTTCCGCCCTTCATCCAGCAGGCCGACGGAAAGAACCTCCTCGACACCTACCGCCCCAAGGGCTCGGAAAAGGTCCCCGCCAAGGACAAGGATCCCAACGGCAAATGGACGTCCATCGTCAACAACTACTTCTGCTTCATCTACAACAAGAAGGAACTGAAGCAGCCCCCCAAAACCTGGCAGGACCTGCTCGCCCCCACCTTCAAGAACAAAATCCAGTACTCCACCCCCGGCGTCGCCGGTGACGGCACCGCCGTCCTCATCAAGGCCATGCACGACCTCGGCGGCAAGCAACCCGCCCTCGACTACCTGAAGAAACTCCAGTCCAACAACGTCGGCCCCTCCTCCTCCACCGGCCAACTCGCCCCCAAAACCGACAAGGGCGAACTCCTCGTAGCCAACGGCGACGTCCAAATGAACTACGCCAACACCAAGTCCATGCCCAACCAAGGCATCTTCTTCCCCGCCCCCAAACCCGGCGCCAAACCCACCACCTTCGCCCTCCCCTACGCCGCCGCCCTGGTCAAGAACTCCCCCCACACCGAAAACGCCAAGAAGTTCCTGGACTTCCTCCTGAGCGAGGACGTACAAAAGCAGGTCTCCTCGGCAGGCGGCGGCTTCGCGGCCCGCACCGACATCAAGGCTGACGACGCCAACGCGAAGGCGCTGGCACACATCATGGCGGGCGTCGAAATCTTCGAGCCGGACTGGAAGGACATCGACGCCAACCTGAACACATACGTGAGCGCTTGGCGGGAGGCTACGGGGAGCTGAGCGCCGACTGCTGGGAGGGAGAGGAAGGCCGGGCGCGAACCCGGGGCTACCTACGAGAGGCGAGGCCCCTTTCGGGCCAGGTGCCTTCTAAGCACTTGGCCGAAGGCCCGAGTCCTGCCGGTGGGCTTCGTCTGTCCCCGTCTCCCTGGAGGAGTGTTTTCGGGTCAGGCAGGTAAGTCGCACGCAGGACAGCGCCGGACCATCCCTGGCTATCGCAGGGATGGTCCGGCGCTGTCCGATTCCTTGATCACTCGCGCCGAGCAGCTCCGACCCAAGTCACTCCGCCGACCTTACGCCGAGGGACGGATTCCGGTGCAGCCGCTATCGCGTTTTCTTTTGTCGTGAAGGTCCCGAGGAATCCGGCTCACAAAATGCGGACACTTGAAGAGACGCCACGAGTTCTCGGCAGAGCAGGGAACGCTCCTTTGATGGACAGCCGTCCATCATAGCTCGAATGTGGCGCACGATTATCACATCGCGAAAGAGTGAAAGGATAGGAGTCGATGAACGCAGAAGGACACCGAGAAGCAAACCGATAGTCAGCATCATCAGGTGTACCTCCCGCGAATCAACTCTCGGATATATTCTGCAGGGTTCTGTGGGATGTTGCACTTTGAAGGGTAAAGGCGCCGCACATGGGCTCGCCCTGATCCAAAGTAGATCGTATCGGCGTGCATGAAACCTGGTTCGGGGTTTACATCGAGACCCGGTGGCGGTGTCACCAGTCCACTTCTCAAGAGCTTCGATTTCACATACTGGGGATCTTCTCCGCAACACCACTCAATGACGACATCTTCGTAGCCGTGTGTATATGTATTGGCCCATCCGTGGGATGTTCCGGCCAGGTTGGCAATGGCAACTCTGCGCAGAATCCTGCTAAGTAGCCAATCTCGCTCAATGGCATTCCTTCTGCGCGAAGAGTCGCCCATGTTCCAGTATGTCAGTTCCTCTGCTTCCAATGCAGTCAGGTTTTTCTCTGACCGCCATAGTTGACGGACCTCCTGATCATCCTCTCCATTGTCGGTCCTGTCGCCAGGAGCCACGTCTTCAGGGAGTGTGGGCCGCCAGTCCGCCCTCTCGCTCATGAAGCGAATCCGTGCTTTTGTCCCGACCAGGCGGAGATCCAGGCCGCCCTCGGGAGGAAAGGAAGGGCGCATACCGGGAACTCCTTTAATGCCTCCGTGCGACGCTGAAAACCTGGGTAGGACTGCGGAGACGACCGCGTCGGCCATGTCAGGGTGGAGGTAGAAAACGGGGAATGACGGTAGGGGTACGAGACGAGTCATACCGAAGACAGCGCTGTCCAGTTGCACGTCCCTGAGTGCATTGGCCAGCACATGGACTACGAATGCCTCAAGGTGGCGCTGCTGTGCGCTCGACGCATCAGGAACCGGGAGAGCGGCCGAGATGAATCCCTGCTCCGCCCACTTTAGACAGTCTTCCTTCTGCCACCCAGTCGCATCCGCGCACAATTCGGCAACGCTCTTGGGGGAGTCGCCGCAGCGTTTCGGAAACGGGCGGCGGAGGGAGATGAATCCCTGTACGGCCCAACTGCGAGATGTCTTGTAGGGGGCGCCCGTAGCCTCCGAGTAAGCCTTGGCGGCCCGGCCGTGGTTGTCCCTCATGGACATACTCCACCCTCCTCCGTGCTGTTACCGGCCCCAGCGTTGAAAGAGAGTTCTGTACATCCATGGCGGTGCTACTGCACGCACGGGAACTACGGGAGAGTCCTTTGCCTCAACCAGGAAGACCGGTTCCCGGCTCTGAGGACATGCCGCCGTGACGACCCTCAAGAGGGTAGCGAGCAAGCTCGGACGCGGACAAGGCACCCCGCATAGGAGCCTGTGCGCTCGTGGGCTTGCAAGAGGAATCCGGCGAGGCTTCCGTTCTCACTCGCCCCCGCATCCGTGACCCCACCCCCACCCGTCCAACCCCCCGCCACCACCCCGCCCCCCTCAATTCACGCCACCCCCCTGGCTCCCCACCTCCGATCGCGAAAAGGTAACGGGTCTGGGCCAACGGCCGTGCGCGTCCAAGGGCGTTGGCCGCAGGCACCCGTTCGTACACGCGGAGACCGGCACGCATCCGCCCCAGCCGCCGCAGCTCTCCCCGTGTCCACCGCCCTCGCACCGGAGGAACGCCGAAATGACATCACCCTCCCCCCGCCTCACCCGCCGCCAACTCCTCGCCGCCGCCGCGGCCGGCACCGCGGGCGTCGCCCTCGCCGCCGGGCCGCTGGCGGGGATAGCCGCCGCTGCGCCCCGGACGCCCAAGGTGCTCGTCATCGGGCTCGACGGAGCCGGACTCCTCGACCGGATCAAGGACGCGGACGCGCCTCACCTCGACGCCCTCATGGCCGGTGGGGTCACCGCTCCCAGCAGCCTCTACACCAGCCCCATGGCCCGTACGGAGTCCGCGCCCGGCTGGTCGACGATCATCACGGGCGTGTGGCCGGACAAGCACGGCGTGAAGGACAACGGCTTCGCCGGGTCCAAGTACGGCGCCTACCCGGACTTCCTCACCCGCGTCGAGGCCGCCAGACCCGCCCTGAACACGTACGCCGTGTCATCCTGGGCCCCGATCACCGACCGGATCTTCTCCGCGAAGGTGGACGCGCGGGTCTCCACGCCCGGCGCCGAGTACGACACCGGCACCGCCGCCCGCGCCGTCGCGCAGCTCAGGGACCACGACCCGGACGCGCTCTTCCTCCAGCTCGACAACGTCGATCACGCGGGGCACTCCTCCGGGGCCGCCAGCCGCGCGTACCTGGACGCCATCCACGGCGTGGACGCGCAGGTCGGCGAGCTGCTCGCGGCGATCAAGGCCCGGCCGACCTACGACCGGGAGGACTGGCTGGTCCTGGTGACCGCCGATCACGGGCACACCGACGCGGGCGGGCACGGCGGGACGAGCTGGGCCGAGCGGCAGACGTTCGTCATCGCGTACGGGGGTGGGTTGCCGGCCGGTACGACGCGTCACGACGTGAAGATCGTGGACATCGTCCCCACCGCCCTCGCCCACCTGGGCGTGGCCATCGACCCGGCCTGGGGGCTGGACGGCCGGCCGCTCCAGCAGCCGGCCGGTGACGACTTCGACGCGCTGCGCCCCCAGCTCGCCCCGGCCGTCGACGAGACCGGCATCGGCGCGTCCGTCCTCGGCTTCACCCACACCCCGCCTCCGGGCTGGCGGGTGGACAACGCGCGGATGGGCGGCGGCGGGGTCACGGAGTGGCGCGGCTGGACCTTCACGACGGACGAGTTCTGGACGAAGACCGAACGCGGCCAGCAGCGCGAACTCAACGTGCGGGCGCGCGGCGTCTTCGCGGTGGCCGACGGGGACGAGTGGTCCGACAAGTCCGTCACCGGCGGCTTCGACTCCACGCTGATCAGCCCGGCCTGGCCGGTCACCGGCGGCACCACCGTCACGCTCGCCTTCACCTCCCACTACCGCCAGGAGGCGGCCCAGCGGGGCGAGGTGCTGGTCGCGTACGACGGCGGCGCTCCGACGGTCGTCAAGACGTACACCGCCGACGCGATCGCCGCCGTCGAGCGGATCGCGCTCAAGGTCCCGGCGGGGGCGCGCACCGCCGAGGTCCGTTTCCGGTACACCGCCGGGAACAACTGGTTCTGGGCGGTGGACGACGTCCGGATCGTCCGCCAGTGAGACGGTGACGAGGGCGGGGCGGCCCGTTACCCGGTCAGTCCCGATCGACCGGATACCGGCCGCCGCGCACCGAAAGCCGGACGGCGATGAGGCCGGGGCCATTGACGTGGGCATGAACACAACCAAGATCACGGATGGCTGATTAGGCTGGAGGCGTCGGCCGTACGTACGAGACACACGACACGCCTGTGGCGTGTGCGACGTAGGGAACGCGCCGGCGCCCCTGGCAAACACGCACGGCAGGAGTCCGGCAGTGGCAGAGCGCAAGCCGATCGAGTCATGGCTCACCGACATGGACGGGGTGCTGATGCACGAGGGCATCCCGGTCCCCGGGGCCGACACCTTCATCAAGCGCCTGCGCGAATCGGGCAAGCCCTTCCTCGTCCTGACCAACAACTCCATCTACACCCCGCGTGACCTGCAGGCACGGCTGTCCCGCATCGGCCTGGACGTGCCGACCGAGGCCATCTGGACCTCCGCGCTGGCCACCGCGCAGTTCCTGGACGACCAGCGGCCCGGCGGCACCGCCTACGTCATCGGCGAGGCGGGGCTGACCACCGCCCTGCACGACATCGGTTACGTTCTGACCGATCACGATCCGGATTACGTCGTTCTCGGCGAAACCCGGACGTACAGCTTCGAAGCGCTCACCAAGGCCATCCGGCTGATCAACAACGGCGCGCGCTTCATCGCCACCAACCCGGACGAGACCGGCCCCTCCGCGCAGGGCGCGCTGCCCGCCACCGGCTCGGTCGCCGCGCTGATCACCAAGGCCACCGGCGTGGACCCGTACTTCGTCGGCAAGCCCAACCCGCTGATGATGCGACACGGCCTGAACGTCATCGGCGCGCACTCCGAGACCTCCGCGATGATCGGCGACCGCATGGACACCGACGTGCTCGCCGGTCTGGAGGCGGGCATGGAGACCTTCCTCGTCCTGACCGGCCTGACCCGCCCGTCGGACATCGAACGGCACCCCTTCCGCCCGTCCCGCGTCGTGGACTCGATCGCGGATCTGGTGGATCTGGTGTAGTCATCTGGGCTTGGTGTTGTCATCTGGGTCTGGTGTAGTCGTCTGGGCCTGGTGCAGTCATATGGGGCTGGTGTAGCCACCGGTCCCTGCGGGCGCGCCGGGCGGAAACCGGGCATACGCCGACCCGGTGACGACGCCGAGACGGATCCCGCGCTCACCTGTACGGCGCAGCCGCCGCGCGGTCCCGGATGCGGGCGCCGCCCACCCGGCGGACCTTCGAAGGTGTTCGGAGGTGTCCGCCATGCACTCAGGAGGGCCGGCCGTCTGCGCCGCACTCGCGGCCTGCGCGCTGACGGCCACCCCCGCGCACGCCTACGGGCCCGCGCCGCCCGTACGGGCAGCGGTCCTGCGGGGTGGCGACGGACCCGTGCACGGGGACGGACCTCCGTACGGGAACAAACCTCCGTACGGGAACGGACCTCCGTACGCCGACAACGGACCTCCGTACGCCGACGCCAACGCCGCAGCCCGGCCCGGTGGATCTCCCGCCCCCTCGTCCCGCGCCCCGACCGGGACGGTGGCCGTCAGCCCGGCGGCCGTGGCCCCCGGCGGACGGGTGACCCTGCGGGTCACGCGCTGCCCGGGCGAGCCGGGGACAGCGGTGTCCGACGCGTTCGCCGGGGGAGCGGGGAGACCTGGGGGACCCGTGGAAGCTGGGAAACCCAGGAAAGCTGGGGAACCCGGGGAAGCCGGGGAACCCAGGAAAGCCGGGGAAACCGGGAACGTGACGGTGGGGAAGTCGGCCACCCCAACCACCGCGAAGACCGGCCGGCCGCCCGAGATCCCGCTCGCCGGCTCCGCCGCGGGTCCGGTCGGCGACGCCCAAGTCGGCCGGGCGGCTCCGCCGGGCCTGCACCGCGTCACCGTCCGGTGCGCCCACACGGGTACGCGCGCCACGGGCACCGTCAAGGTCACCCCCGCCACCCCGGCCGTCCCGGTACGGGCCGACGAAGGCCCCCCGGACGGCAGCGGCGAACTCGACCGCCCGGCGGCGGTAGGCCTGGTGCTGATGGGCGGCGCCGGACTGGCGCTCGCCGGCGGGCTCCTCCGTCTGCTGCGCCGGCACCGCACGCAGCCGAGAGACCGATAAGCGAGGGACGGATAAGCGAGGGACCAATAAGCGAGAGACCGATAAGCGAGGGGCCGATAAGGAATTAAGAAAAACCCTGACCCGCCGCCACGACGCCCCCGCCTCGACCGTGCCCGGTCGGCGACCCGCTCCCCCCTGGACCGCCGACCGGTCGGTCCTCGACCGCCGGCGTACCGGGCTGCGGGAGGGGCCCTACCACCGGCGGGAGGCGTTATATACGCGTTCCGTACCGTGGCCGGGGGCTGGGGCCAGTGCCCCTCACTGTAGGACGCCGGGGCGCCTTCGGATAGAGGGCTTGACGGGTGGCTGTAACGGCTTGTCGACACGGCGACCTCGGTCCGCGAGCCTGTGTCAGGATGGATCGACCGGTTTTGTCGCATGCTCCGAGGGGGGAGTGGATGTACGGCAGTCACACCGGCCAGAGGCGGAGGGTGTTCGGGGCGGCATCGGTGGTGGCGGCACTGCTGATGCTGACCGGGTGCTTCTCCTCGCCCGGCGACAGCAAGCCCGAGGACGAGGCCCCGCCCACACCACGCCAGCAGCCCAAGGCGATGGCCCCGTTCTGGGTCAACCCGGACGGCAAGGCGGCCCGGCAGGTCGCCACGTTCGGCAAGGACGGCAAGACCTCCGACGCCGACCTGTTGCGGAAGATCTCCGAGCAGCCCGTCGCCGAATGGATCGGCGTGGAGGACCCACGAGGAGAGGCGCGCGGATTCACCGAGGCGGCGGCGAAGGCCGACCGCGAGGCGCTGCTGGTGCTCTACAACATCCCGCACCGCGACTGCGGCAACTACTCCAAGGGCGGCGCGGCCGACGGCAACGCGTACCGCGCCTGGCTGGACGGCGTGATCGAGGGCATCGGCGACCGCGCCACCACGGTGATCCTGGAGCCGGACGCGCTGCCGCACATCGAGGACAAGTGCACTCCGCAGCAGTTCCACGAGGAGCGGTACGCGCTCCTGACGGAGGCGGTGGACAAGCTGAAGAAACTGCCGCGCACCAAAGTCTACTTGGACGCGGGCAACCCGCACTGGATCAAAGACCCGGGCCGCATGGTCGAGCCGTTGAAGCGGGCGGGCATCGACCGCGCGGACGGCTTCGCGCTGAACATCTCCAACTACCAGACGACAGAAGAGAACAAGAAGTACGGCAAGCAGTTGTCCGCGATGGTCGGCGGCAAGCACTTCGTGATCGACACCAGTCGCAACGGCAACGGCCCGGCGCCCGGTGGCGACGACCCGGAGAACTGGTGCAACCCACCCGGCCGCGCCCTCGGCACCCCGCCCACGGTCAAGACCGGCGACCCGCTGGTGGACGCGTACCTGTGGATCAAGCGCCCGGGGGAGTCGGACGGTACGTGCAAGGGCGGCCCGAAAGCGGGCGAATGGTGGCCGAAGTACGCCTTGGAGTTGGCGCGCAACGCCCAATAAGGGCAACCGTCGGCCGGAAGCGAAACCAAATCCGCCAGCCGAAAGCAAAACCAGAACGTCGACCGGAAGCGAAAGCGAAATCAAAAGCACCGGCCGGGAGCGAAAACAAAGCTCGGCTCGCCACCGAACCGCCACACACAACGAACAAGGCCGGGTGACGCGGACTCCGTCACCCGGCCTTCACCTCGCCCCAGCGCCGCAGGCTCACCCGATCGCCCCGCCCCCCGGCCTTTCCCGGGCGCCACCTCACCCCGTCACCCGGCCTCCACCTCACCCGGTCAACCCTCCGACCGGCATTCACCCCCTCCGACCGGCATTCAACCGCCCCGCCTGCCGCATCAGATGCTCACGCTCGGCCAGATTGGCCGCCTTCTGGGCCGCCTCCGCATACAGCCGGGCCGCCCTCGCCGAATCCCCGTCCCGCTCATGGAGGTACGCCGCAACCGCGGTGTAGCGCGGCAGCGAGGCGTCCAGCTCCGCCAATTCCGCCAGTCCGGCGCGCGGTCCGTCCGCCTCGCCGACGGCGACCGCGCGGTTGAGCCGGACGACGGGGCTGTCGGTCAGCCGCGTGAGCTCGTCGTACCACTCGACGATCTGCACCCAGTCGGTCTCCCCGGCGGTGGGCGCGTCGGCGTGCAGCGCCGCGATGGCGGCCTGGGCCTGGAACTCGCCCAGCCGGTCGCGGGCGAGGGCCGCCTGAAGGATGGCGACGCCCTCGGCGATCGCCGAGGTGTCCCACCGGCCGCGGTCCTGCTCGGCGAGCGGTACCAGGCTGCCGTCGGGCGCGGTCCGGGCGGCCCGCCGGGCGTGGTGGAGCAGCATGAGGGCGAGCAGGCCCGCCACCTCGGGGTGGTCGACCCGGGCCGCGAGCTGCCGGGTGAGCCGGATGGCCTCGGCGGCGAGGTCGACGTCGCCGGAGTAGCCCTCGTTGAAGACGAGGTAGAGGACGCGCAGCACGGTCGCGACATCCCCGGGCCGGTCGAACCGGACCTTGGACACCGTCCGCTTCGCCCGGCTGATCCTCTGCGCCATGGTCGCCTCGGGCACCAGATAGGCCCGGGCGATCTGGCGGGTGGTCAGCCCGCCCACCGCCCGCAGCGTGAGCGCGACGGCGGACGACGGGGTCAGCGACGGGTGGGCGCACAGGAAGTAGAGCTGGAGCGTGTCGTCCACCGCGGGCGCGGGCCCGGGCGCCGGCTCCTCCTCGACGAGGCCCTCGCGCCGGCGGCGGGCCGCGTCCGCCCGGGCCGCGTCGAGGAACTTGCGCCAGGCCACGGTGACCAGCCAGCCCTTGAGGTCCCGCGGTTGGCCGGTGGACGAGTGGCGGACCGCCTCGACCAGCGCCTCCTGCACCGCGTCCTCGGCCGCCGCGAAGTCGGCTCCGCGGCGGACGAGGATGGCGAGCACGTTCGGAGTGAGGCTCCGGATCAGGGCCTCGTCCATCAGAGAGGTCACTCCGTGATGGTGGGCGGTGTGGTCAGGAACGGGCGGACCTCAAGCCACTCGTGGATCGGCTTCCCGCCGGCGCCCGGGGCGGCGGACAGTTCCCCGGCCAGTTCGACGGCGCGCTCGTGGCTGTCGACGTCGATCACCATCCACCCGGCGATGAGGTCCTTCGTCTCGGCGAACGGGCCGTCGGTGACCGGCGGGCGCCCCTCGCCGTCGTACCGGACCCAGGACCCCTCGGGGGCGAGCGCCTGGGCGTCGACGAACTCGCCGGTCTTCTCCAGCCGGTCCGCGAAGTCCTGCATGTACTGCATGTGGGCCGAGATCTCCTCGGGCTTCCACTGCTCCATCGGCACGTTGTTGACCGGGTCAGGGGCGCCTCGGTAGTGCTTGAGCAGCAGGTACTTGGCCATGGTGTTCTCCTCGCTGATGCGGCCGTGCGGCCGTGCGTCCACGCGACCCCTTGTGGTCGCGTCCGGGGCGGGGACGGAGCCGGCCGCCGATTCTCGACATCGCCGGCCGCGTCATTTTCGGCCCCGCGGACGAGCCCCGCCCAGCCCCCGTCACCCATCCGCCCCGGTCACTCACCCGCCCCCGTCACTCACCCGCGCCCGCCGCCACCGGCACCTTCAGCCACACCGCCTCCGAAGGCGTCCCCTGGTCGTCCACGGCGGTCAGCATGTACCAGCCGGGGGGCACCAGCGACGGGTCCTTCGGCAGGGTGATCGTCACGCCGTCCTTGGCCTGCGTCACCGTGAAGTCCAAGGCGATCGAACGCTGTTCCACATTGGTCACGTGCGTGAACGAACCGGGCCGGATCAGCCGCATCTTCTTGATCGACGTGGCGTGCTCGGTCTTGTACGTGGCCTTGCCGCCCAGACGTACGGTCTTCCGCGCCCCGACGAGCACCGGGCGCGAGTCGTGGAAGAGGTACGGCGGCGTGTAGAGGTCGATCTGCTGCTCGAAGGTGCCCGGCTTGGTGTTGGCCTTGTCGCCGAAGAGGGAGTCCGAGCCGAAGGTCATGACCCGGCCGTCCGGCAGCAGCAGCGCCCCGGAGTGGTAGTTGCGGCCGACCAGGGGTTCGGCGACCTCGCGTGAGGTGTTGGTCCGCGGGTCGTACAACTCGGCCCGCAGGACGTTGCTGTCGCCGCGTCCCCGGTAGTCGCCGGAACCGTTCGTCGTCAGCACCGTGTCGTCCGGCATGATCACGCTGCTCGGGTAGCGGACCTTCTGGTAGAGGTCCGGTCCGTCCTTGAAACGCGGCCGGGGGTCGTGCAGGTCCACGATGCGGGTCTTGGCGGTGGCCTTGGGGTCCTCGCCGACCCCGCCGCCGCCCAGGACCATGTACCGCTGGTCCTGCGCCGGGGGCAGCAGGACGGACATCGAGGTCTCCAGGATGTCCGGGTCGCTCATCCCGGGGACGACCTGGAACTTGTTGGACTTCAGGTCCCAGATGCCGGGGGTGCGGCCGACGTCGGCGGGCCCGTACCCGGCGTTGGAACCGGTGTAGAAGATGCGGCCCTTGTCGGTCAGGAAGAGGGCCGGATAGGTCGGGAAGAAGCGCTGCTTGGGCAGGTACTTCCACTTCTTGGTCTTCGGGTCGTAGATCTCGTTCTTGCCCGGGACGACCTGCCCGATCTCGTCCAGCCCGGAGACCGACAGCACCTTGCCGTCCTCCAGGGTGGTCAGGGTCGGGTACCAGCGGGCCTCGTTCATCGGGTCGACCGGGATGTACCGCTCGGCCACCGGATCGAACTCGAAGCTGTCCTTGATGCCCTGGAAGTCCTTCTTGTCGAAGGAGAGCTTCTGCGCGATGCCGTAGAAGTTCCGCGCGTCGGTGCCCTTCAGGCCCTGGATGCGGTAGTTGTCCTGGGCACCGGTGGAGTACTTGGGGCCGTCCTTGAGCGCCTCGACGTACACCCGGGCCTCGCTGTGCGTGACGGTGACCTTGCCCGTCTTCGGATCGGCCCGCTTCTTGGCGCGCGGCACCACGATCGGGTCCTTGGACTCGAAGGTCTTGCCGTTCTCCTTGCCCGTGAACAGCGTCCCGGCCGGGAACGTCTTCGGCCCGTCCGGGTCCTCGTTGTAGACGATCATCAGGCCGCCGGCCTTCTTCACGTCCCCGCCGAGCTTCTCGTACCGCTGCGTGCCACCGGCCACCAGCAGCTTCCCGTCCGGGAGCTGGGTGTGGCCGGCGCAGAACAGGTCCTTGGGCGTGGGGATGTTCTTGAAGGTGTTCGCCTTCGGGTCCCACAGGACGGTGCGGAAGGTCTTCGCCCGGAACATGGCGGCGTTGTTGCCCGAACCGGCGACGAGCAGCACCTTGCCGGTGTGCAGCAGCGCGGCGTGGATGGTGTTGATCCGGTACTCGTCCGGAACGTCGACCACGTCCCAGTGGCCGTTGCGCGCTTTGTACTCGGGTCGGTTGATCTTGTACTGGTGGTACTTCTCCGAGGCGAAACCGAACAGCGCAGGACCGTTCATGCCGGCCAGCGCGAGCACCACCGCACTGCCGATCGCCAGTCTGCGGGTGCGACGGCTCGGACGGTATTTCATGACGAACGTCCCCCAAGGGCGATCTGCGCGGCACGGTCGGCTGCGGCGCGGTCGGAGAGGTCACGGGCACCCCGGCGGCCGGCGCCGCCCGCCGCCGCGTCGGGCCCGGCGGCGGAGCGCGCGGCGGTACGGCCGGCCGCCGTGCGGTCGGTGGCGGCCCAGCTCGGCCGCGACGTGCCGCCCGTCTCGCCCGCGATCACCGGCTCGTCCGGCCCGCCATCCGCCCCGGGCCCGCCGCCGTCCCGCCGGCGCTTCTCCTCACGCAGCGTCCAGCGCCAGGCGGCGATCGGCGAGGCGGTGATGAGCAGCGCCAGCGAGGCCCAGGTGATCATCGCGGGGTGGCTGTGCCCGAGGACGAACGACGCCGCCAGCGAGCCGCCGAAGACCAGGATGAAGAACAGGTGCACCCGGAACGTCCCGAAAAGCGTGTCCGGGCTGGAGGAGTCGCCCTTCGGCGTCACCACGAACTTGCTCTTGCGCCGCAGCGCCGCGTCGAACAGCGAGCGCGCGTAGATCGGCGCGGACAGCGCCGACATCACCATCCCGGCCACCCCGCCGGAGCCCTCCGGCTCGTGCGGCGAGACGTTGTGCCGCCGGTTCCACACGTACAGGCCGATCTGGAGCGCCGAGGCGTTGCCGTAGAGCATCATCCACACCGCCGGGTCGATCTGCACGCCGGAGGCGCCCAGGCCCAGGAACAACGCGCAGCTCAGCGCCGCGAGGATCCAGTTCAGGGCGGACATCGGGTAGAAGATGACCATCATGGTGTAGTTGAAGAACCGTCCCGGCGGAAGCGTGAACGGCGCCTTCCAGAACTGCTTGAGGATCGTCTCGTACGTCCCGCGCGACCAGCGCAGCTGCTGGGTGAAGAAGTCCGTCCACGCGGTCGGCCCCTCCCCGACGGCGAGCACGTCGGGGGTGTAGACCGAGCGCCATTTGCGTCCGGTGTCGGGGTTTCTGTGCCGGTGCATCTCGAACCCGGTCGCCATGTCCTCGGTGATCGAGTCGTACAGCCCGCCGATCTGCTTCAGCGCCTTGATCCGCACGGCGTTGGAGGTGCCGACGAACATGGGCGCGCCGTAGCGGTTCCCGGCCCGCTGGATCAGCGCGTGGAAGAGGAACTGCTGCGACTCGGCGGCCTTGGTGACGAACGTGTCGTAGTTGCCGTAGACCTGCGGTCCGATGACGAAGCCCACGTCCGGGTCGCGGAAGAAGCCGAGCATCCGCTCCAGGTAGTTGGGCAGCGGCACGTGGTCGGTGTCCACGGACGCGAAGTAGTCGTACGCGTCCCCGTGCGCCTGGAGCCAGGCGTTGTAGTTGCCGTGCTTGGTCTTCGCGCGGTGCGGGCCCTTCTTCCGGTTCCACTCCGGCACGCCCTTGCGGGTGAAGTGGTGGACGCCGAGCCGCCGGCAGACCTCCTTAACGGCCGGGTCGTCGCCCTCGTCCAGCAGCCAGACGTGCAGCAGGCCGCGGTGGCGCACCCTGACCGCGGCCTCCAGCGTCTTCGTCACCATCTCCAGCGGCTCCTTGCCGGGCACGAAGGAGGTGAGGAAGGCGACGCGGGTGCCGGTCTCCGGGACGACCGGGACGGGGTCGCGGGCGACGAGCGTGGCGTGCGCGTTGGAGAGCACGTTCATCGTGCGGAAGAACTCGATCAGCCCGATCGACACCAGCATGATCACGTCGAGCACCAGCAGGGTGTCCGACGCGTGGTCCCGCTTCGTCCAGTGCGCCGGCTGCATCAGCCAGGCCAGCAGGCCCAGCGAGACCAGCGGCGCGGCGCCGAGCAGCAGCGCCGCCCGGACGCGGTGCGGCTCGTCGGCGAGCAGGCTGCGGTAGCGGACCTTGTAGGGCCGCCGCGGGTCCGGCTGGGTGAGTGGTCCGGCGAGCCGGCTGTAGTGCTCGTAGTCGTAGCGGGGCAGCGGCTGGGTGCGCCGCTCCCGCCGCTGCCAGTGCTGCCGCGGCACGCGCAGGCGTGTCGTGGTCCGGTCGTACGGATGTTGCTGCCGGGCGCCAGTAGGCGGCGACGTCATGAGTCATCCCCCCGCACGCAAATGCTGGCTGCGTGTCCGTCATGGCCCGAGCCATGCGGTCCCCCTCGACCGGCCCGGGCGCAATCGTGTCGGCCGCCCGTGCCCTCAGGGCGAGGGACGACCGCTTCCTCTCCTGCGGTTCCCGCCTTCCTCACCGGGCGCCGAGGGTCCCCACCCCCCACGCGGCGCTACCGTCAAGTGGCTGAACTAACGCAGGACCAGGCCCTGTTGGGCTCCGGTCCCCCGTCAGGTTCCCGAACTTCACGTCTTGATCGCAAGGGTGAAACGAGGTGTTTACCGGACATGAAAGTGCATTGATGGACGGGATATACCGGAGGGGGACTACTTGGCCCTTGAACTACGCAACCTCTGTCGAATGTCGTCGAAGTGCTCCCGCACCGCCCGTTCCGCGCGCACCGTGTCCCCGTCCCGCACCGCCGCGACGATCTCCCGGTGCTGGCGGTGCGTGAGCCGCGGGTCGGGCCGCGCGTCCGCCAGGTCCGTCCGTACGCGGTGGAAGGCGTCCCAGAAGGCGTCCAGCACCTCGCTCAGCAGCAGGTTGTCCAGCCCGCCGTAGAGAGCGGCGTGAAACGCCCGGTCGGTCTCCGCCCGGACGGCGCCCCGCCCGGCCTCCTCCGCCATCCGCGCCACCAGCGCGTCCAGCTCGGCCAGCCGCTCCTCGGGCACCCGCCCCGCCACCCGGGCGATCAGCCCGGTCTCCACCGCCTCGCGCAGCTCCAGGAGCTGGAGCAGGCTGTCCTCGCCCCGGTAGTGCCCGGCCACCGTGCGGAAGGCCAGCCCCTCGATCATCGGCGCCATCGACATCGGCCCGACGTACGTCCCGAAACCGTGCCGAATCTCCACGATGCCCATCGCCTGCAACGCCTTCAGGGCCTCCCGCACGGAGTTGCGGCTCACCCCGAGCAACTCCATCAGCTCCGTCTCCGTGGGCAGCGGCGCCCCGGACGGCAGCCGCCCGTCGATGATCAGCCTCTTGATCCGCTCCTGGATGTCGCGCGTCATCCCGCGACTGTGCACCGCGACCTCGGGGTTTGGCCAGCGACGGGGGCGGACGGGGGAGGAGTGCTCGTTCGTCCGCGTGCCGGTACGACGAAGGCCCTCCACCGGAGTGGAGGGCCTTCGCCTGTCGGTGCGCCGCCAGGGACTCGAACCCCGGACCCGCTGATTAAGAGTCAGCTGCTCTAACCAACTGAGCTAGCGGCGCCTGCTGACGAAGAAAACTTTACACGAACTTCCGCGGTGCTCGTGACCACTCCTGGGGCTGGTGGGGTGGATGTGAGGCGGGTCACCGGGGAACGGCCTCCAGGGCGCGTTGTGCCTGGTAGGCGGCGTGGTGTGGCTCACAGGGGCGCCGCCCGGCGTGTTCCGGATCACCCCCCTTTCGCGCGTCCGGCGCGTGCCGGGCATCCCCCGGAAGCCGATCGTCCGCTTGTTATTGGTCTGGACATGTTCAATACGCGTTCACTACGCTGCCAACTGGTCTAGACCGCACGTCATTCGTCTCACGGAACACCCCCCTCGTTCTCCAGGAGCGAAGCATGCGTAAGAAGCTCAGCGCGGCCATCGTCGGACTCGGTATCGCGGGCGCCTCCGTACTCGCCACCGGCAGCGCCTCCAGCCACGGCTACAGCGACGCGCCCCCCAGTCGCCAGGTCCTGTGTCAGCAGGGCGTCGTCAAGAACTGCGGCTCCATCCAGTGGGAGCCCCAGAGCGTCGAGGGACCGAAGGGCTTCCCGGCCGCCGGTCCCGCCGACGGCAAGATCTGCTCGGCCGGCAACGCCGGGTTCGCCCAGCTCGACGACCCGCGCGGCGGCAACTGGCCCGCGACCAACCTCCGCGCCGGCCAGGGCTACACCTTCTCGTGGCGGATCACCGCCCGCCACGCCACCACGGACTTCAAGTACTACATCACCAAGGACAGCTACGACCCGAGCAAGCCGCTCACCCGTGCCGACCTTGAGCTGGAGCCGTTCATGACGGTCCCGATGAGCGGCCGGCAGCCGGCCTCGACGGTGCAGCACCAGGGCACCGTGCCGACCCAGAAGAAGGGGCACCACATCATCCTCGGTGTCTGGAACATCGCCGACACCGCGAACGCCTTCTACGCCTGCTCCGACGTCAACCTCTCGTAATTCCGGCACCGGTGCCGGAATGCCCCCGCCGGCGCACTGGCACCGGTGCCGCAAAGCCGCATCGGCACGCCGGCACCGGAATACCGCAAACGCCGGTGACGGAAACCGGCATCTGAACGCCCACGACCGCGCACCGGCACCGGAACACCGGCCGGGCCTCCCCGTCCTTCCTCCGGGGAGGCCCTCCGGTGCCGGGCGCTGTGCGATAGCCGGACGCTTCGGATGGGGCCCTCGGGAAAACCGAGGAACCGGAGGCGTTCGCGGGGCGCGGAGAATCACCGTGTACCGACCCCGGAGACTGGGCCGCGATTGGTTCGGCCACTGACCTAGGCATGCCCAAAATCCCGCAATATTCTGCTGGTTGGTCTGGACCGCAACGCACTTGGCTCACAGAACACCCCCCAAGTTCTCCGGGAGCGAAGCATGCGCAAGAAGATCAGCGCGGCCGTCATCGGATTCGGCGTCGTCGGAGCGTCGGTCCTCGCCACGGGCGGCGCCTCCAGTCACGGCTACACCGACTCGCCCGTCAGCCGTCAGGTGCTCTGCGCCAAGGGCACCGTCAAGAACTGCGGCGAGATCCAGTGGGAGCCCCAGAGCGTCGAGGGCCCCAAAGGCTTCCCGGCCCGCGGCCCCGCCGACGGCAAGATCTGCGCCGGCGGCAACAGCCGGTTCGCCCAGCTCGACGACCCGCGGGGCGGCAACTGGCCCGCGACGAAGGTGAGCGCCGGCAGCTCGTACACCTTCACCTGGCGGTTCACCGCCTCGCACGCGACCACCGACTTCAGGTACTACATCACCAAGGACGGCTGGAACCCGAGCAAGCCGCTCACCCGCGCCGACCTGAACCTCACGCCCTTCCTGACCGTCCCGTACAACGGCCAGCGGCCCCCGTACACCCTGTCCCACCCCGGCACCCTGCCGTCCGGGAAGACGGGCAAGCACCTGATCGTCGCGGTCTGGACGGTCGCCGACACGGCGAACGCCTTCTACGCCTGCTCGGATGTCGAATTCTGAGGGGGACGGAAAGCCGGCGGGGCCGGAAAAGCCACGCGCTGATTCCGTGTCCGCGGTGATCCGGATCACTCGGCGAAAAGACCCGGCAAGAAGATCCCGCCGGCACGAGAATCCGGCGTGACGGCCCTCACGTACACAACAGCGCCCTCGCACAGCACAGGCGAATGGGCGGCAAAAAGAAGGGGCCGTTTCCGATTTCTCGGAAACGGCCCCTTCGATCAGGTGCGCCGCCAGGGACTCGAACCCCGGACCCGCTGATTAAGAGTCAGCTGCTCTAACCAACTGAGCTAGCGGCGCCTGCTGACGAAGTAAATACTACCTGGTCTTCGGGGGTGCTCGTGACCACCCCGCGCGGGGGCGGGACCGGCGGGCTCAGATCGTCAGGGAAAGCAGCACCGGGGCGGCCTTGCGATTGAGGGCGTCGGCGGCCTGGCGCAGGCGGTGCGCGTTCTCCAGGGGCATGGACAAGGCCAGGCATCCGACCGTCGCCCCGGCCGTGATCGGTACGGCCGCGCAGACCGTGCCGACGGCGTACTCCTGGAGGTCCAGCATCGGGACCGTCGGGGGCTGGCTGTCGAGCTTGTGGAACAGCACCTTCTCGTTGGTGATCGTCCGGGAGGTCAGCCGGGCGGTCTTGTGGCGCGAGAGGTGGTCCATCCGGCCGTCGTAGTCGAGCTGGGCGAGCAGGCACTTGCCGACCGCGCTGGCGTGCGCCGTGCGGCGGAACTCGGCCCACTCGTTGACGCGCGGCGCCCGGGGCCCGTCGGCGTAGTGGAGGATCTTGACCTCGCCGTCGATGTACCGGCTGATGTAGACCGCGGCGCCGACCGAGTCGCGCAGCTCCACCAGCGTGCGCTGCAGCTTGTCGCGTAGCACTTCCTCGCGGTCACCGCCCGCGCCGAGCAGTATCAGCGCCTCGCCGACGACGTAGGCGCCGTCGGAGACCTGGTCGACGTAGCCCTCGCGGCTGAGCATCGCCAGCATGTGGGAGAGGTGGCCGGTGGGCAGGCCGGTCTCGCGGGCGATCTGGGCGTCGGTGACACCGCCGACGTGCCTGGAGATCGTTTCGAGTACACGAAGGGCGTATTGCACCGAGTGGAACGGCGTGGTCGGCTCGGGCTTCAGCGCCACGGTGTCCCCCTAGCAGGTTGTGACCGCTTGCGTGTCGCCGGCGCCGTGGTCGTGACCGGGGCGGTCACCGGTCGGTCGCGGACGGCGGGCTCGTACCACGATAGCGGTCAATGCCCGTGAGAGAAGGGGGGCTTGACTGAATCGACCGGTCCGTTCCCGGTCTGGGCAGGATGTCCGCCTCTGACATATGCCAAGGTCATCGACCAGTGCTCCGTCCCCCGGAGAAACCGCTGATCACCGGTCGGCGAGGGCCGGGCGCCGCTCGCGCCGACGGTTGCCGAGGAGACCCGGGAATAAACGGAGATCTACTCCGGTTGTCCATCGCGCACACCAGCGACGCGAGGAGGACCCGCACCGTGAGCGGCGACCACGACGAGATCCGGGGGACTGCCCGAGGCAGCGCACCCGTACCCCTGTCCGTACTCGACCTGGCGACGGTCGGCGCCGGGTACACGGCCTCCGACGCCATCCGGACCGGCGTGGACATCGCCAGGACCGCCGAGCGGCGCGGCTACCACCGGTACTGGGTCGCCGAGCACCACTCCATGCCCGGCGTCGCCTCGTCCTCGCCCGCCGTGCTGCTGGCCCACATCGCCGCGCACACCTCGTCCATACGGCTCGGCTCCGGCGGCGTCATGCTGCCCAACCACGCGCCACTGGTGATCGCCGAGCAGTTCGGCACCCTCGAAGCGATGGCCCCCGGCCGGGTGGACCTGGGCCTGGGCCGCGCGCCGGGGACCGACGGCGCCACCGCCGCCGCGCTGCGCCGCACCGACCGGCTGCACGAGGGCGCGGACGAGTTCCCCCAGCAGCTCGTCGAGCTGACCCGCTTCCTGGACGACGAGTTCCCCGACGGGCATCCGTACGGCCGTATCCACGCCGTGCCGGGCCCCTCGCAGGCCACCGCCCCTGGTGGCGTGCAGTCCCCGCACCGGCCGCCCATCTGGCTGCTCGGCTCCTCGGGCTTCAGCGCCCAGCTCGCCGGGCACCTCGGCCTGCCGTTCGCCTTCGCGCACCACTTCTCGGCCGCCAACACCGTCCCCGCGCTGGAGCTGTACCGCTCGTCCTTCCGGCCCTCGGAGGTGCTGGACGCGCCGTACGCCCTGATCGGCGTCTCCGCGCTCGCCGCCGAGGACGGCAAGGAGGCGCTCCGCCAGGCCCGCACCGGCGCGCTGTCCATGCTGCGGCTGCGCACCAACCGTCCGGGCCTGATCCCCACGGCCGAGGAGGCCGAGGCGTACCCGTACACCGAGATGGAGCGGGACTTCGCCGACAGCTGGCTCGCCAACGTGATCCACGGCACGCCCGCCGAGGTGCGCGACGGCCTCGACGACCTCGCCAAGCGCACCGGTGCCGACGAGCTGATGATCACCGGCACGGTGCACGACGCCGCCTTCCGGGTGCGTTCGTACGAGCTGATCGCCGACGCGTACGGCCTGCCGGAGGCGTAGGAGGCATCCACCCGGCTCGCGGCCCCGGGCACGGCGCACGGGGCCGCGCCCGAGCCGTCACGGCACGCCGTGTGCGGGGCGGGTGAGGAGCGCGGGGACGGTGAGCGGTGGCCCGCGCCGGCCCGATCCTGGCATCCGCCCGGGACCGCCGAGGGGCCGGGCGTCCCGCCCCTCACCCGTCCGCGCGTCCCCCCGCGCTGATCAAGGCGGAGACGCGGTCCGGGGAGACCGGGCGGGAGTACAGCCACCCCTGGCCGGTGTCGCAGCCGATCCGGCGCAGCCGTTCGGCCTGCTCGGCGCTCTCCACGCACTCGGCGGTGACGGTGAGCCCCAGCCGGTGCGCGAGCGCCACCAGGGCCTCGACGATCGTCTCGTCCGCCGGGTTGGGGTGCTCCTGGGAGCGGAAGCCGCGGACGAAGGTGCCGTCCAGCTTGAGGACGGAGACGGGCAGGCGGCTGAGGTAGGCGAGGTTGGAGTAGCCGGTCCCGAAGTCGTCGATGGCGATGCGGACGCCCATGTCGCTCAGCGACTGGAGGGCCTGGAGGGGCCGGCCCGCCGAGCCCATCACCGCCGACTCGGTGAGCTCCAGTTGCAGCAGCCGCGGCGGCAGCCCGGTCTCCGCCAGGATGCCGGCCACGTCCGCGACCAGGTCGGAGTCCCAGACCTGCCGGACGGCCACGTTGACGCTGACGAACAGGGACGTGTCGGGGCGCTCCAGTTGCCAGGCGCGCGCCTGGTGGCAGGCGCGTTCCAGGACCCAGCGGCCCAGCTCGACGATCGCGCCGTTCTCTTCCGCCAATCCGATGAACCGATTCGGCGACAACGTGCCGAACTGCGGGTGCCGCCAGCGCACCAGCGCCTCGACCCCCTGCGCCCGCCCGTCGCCCAGCCCCACCAGCGGCTGGTACTCCAGCGTGAACTCGCCCCGCTCGACGGCGGGCCGCAGGGTGCTGGAGAGCGCCTGCCGGGTCACCCGGTGGGCGTTGCGCTCGGGGTCGAAGAGGGTCCAGCGGGCCTTGCCGTCCTCCTTCGCCCAGTACAGCGTGGTGTCCGCGGCCTGCATCAGGCCCGTCGCGGTGGTGCCGGTGGCGGCGCGCTCGACGACGCCGATGCTCGCGGACACCGACAGCCGCTGCCCGGCCAGCTCGAAGGGCCGCTGCAGGGCGTCCAGGATGCGCTGCGCCAGTTCGGCGAGCTGTTCCGTCCCGTTGGAGTCCTCCACCAGGAGCGCGAACTCGTCGCCGCCGAGCCGCGCCACCAGGTGGCCGCCCCGGTCGTGCGGGCGGGAGCGGTCCGGCAGCCCCTCGGCGCAGTGCGACAGCCGCTGCGCCACCGCGCTCAGCAGCCGGTCGCCGATCCGGTGCCCGAGGGTGTCGTTCACCGCCTTGAAGCCGTCCAGGTCCAGGTAGCACAGGCCGATCCGGCCGGTGCCGCTCTCGTCCAGCGCCGCCGCCTCCAGCGCGCCGGAGAGCCGCTCGAAGAACAGCGCGCGGTTGGGCAGCCGGGTCACCGGATCGTGCATCTGGAGGTGGCGCAGCCGCGCGAGCAGGTCGTGCCGGTCGCTGATGTCGGCGACGGTCAGCAGGACGCGCCCCTCGTCCGCCAGCGGCTCGACGGTCACCTCCACCCACATCGAGCGCCCGTCGGGGTGCTTGAGGCGGCGGGTGCAGCGCAGCCGGTCGCTGCGCCCGGACAGGACCTCGCGGTACGCGGTCCAGATGCGCGGGTCGGTGCCGAGGTCGGTGAGGTCGGCGGCGGTGCTGGCGACCAGGTCGTCCGGCGCGCCGCCGATGAGGTCGGCGAAGGCGGGGTTGGCCGCCAGCACGAGGCCGTCCGGGTCGAGGACGGCCTGGGGGAGGCGGGCGGCGTTGAAGGCGGCACGGTAGTCGGCGAGCGCCGCCGCGCAGCGGCCGGGGGAGGCCGCCGGGGGTTGCGCGACGTCGGCCGGGAGGCGCGGGGCCTCGGGGCAGCCCGAGGGGGCCGGTGCCGCGTCGGCCGGGGCGCGCGGGGCGTCGGGGATGTCGGTGGGGGCGGGGGAGGGTGCGGGGGCGTCGGCGGGGGCGCTGTAGGCCACCGGGGAGCCGCCGTCGGTTTCTTTGGTCGTCTCGTTACCGTCTGTCACCGAGGGAAGCGTGAAACCGGGCGCGCGTCCCGTGCCGTCGGGGTATCCGCTCACTGCTCGCTCCCGCATGGCGCTTGTCTCGTGGTGGAGGTGAATCCGCGCTGGAAAGTGTGGCGATCATAGAGGCTGGCCCGCGGGCCTATCCAGCGACGCAACCGTGATCATCGGCACCCCTGGCGGAAGTTTGGCCTTTTCCGCCCGAGTCTGTTCACGTGTACTTCACGAACGATCGCTGGTAACTATCCGTAACACGTTATGGGTCCGATCCCGGTCACCCGTACGGCCCTCCGGAACAGGACGTAAGCCTATAAATCGCCACAGGGTGGTTGCGGTGTCCCGATTCCGTTCCGGGAGGTCGATATGCCGCGCGCGCAGCCACCCGACGGGGTGGACCGCCACCGGCTGCGCCGGGTCGCCGCCCTCGCCACGTCGCTCAGCGCCGTCATAGCGACATCCGTGGTGGCGGGGCCGGCGACGGCCGCCGAACTCGCCCGCTCCTGTGCCCTCACCCGCACCGGCGCCCACCATTCCGAAGGAGTGAACACCTGGAACCGCGCCTACCCGCGCCCCACGCGCGCCCTCAACGCCGTCATGGTGTTCCTGTCCTTCCCGGACTCCGCACCGATGTCCGACCCGCGTCGGCTGGCCGCCGACTACTTCCCGGCCACGTCCGGCTTCTTCCGGCGCGCCTCCTACGGCCGGTTCACGCTGCGCCCGCACGTCCAGCCGCGGTGGGTGCGGATGCCGCGCGACTCGGACGCGTACGGGATACGGCGCGACTGGGACGCCGCCCGCCGCACGGCCTACCTCAACGACGCGGTCGCCGCCGCGGACGCCTCGGTGGACTTCCACCGCTACGACGTCGTGTACTTCGTCGCCGACCCGGACGCGCCCGGGGTGGACTCCGACGCCACCAAGGTCGTCAACCTGGAACGGCCGCTCCGGGCCGACCGCGCCGAACTGAGCCGCTTCGTCACCGTCTTCGAACGCACCCCACCGGACCGCAACGTCCTCGCCCACGAGACCGGCCACGTCTTCGACCTGCCGGACCTCTACCACCGCCCGGAGGACGGCGAGGGCGACTGGGACACGCACGTCGGGGACTGGGACCTCATGGGCAGCCAGTTCGGCCTGGCCCCGGACCCCTTCGCCTGGCACAAGTGGAAGCTGGGCTGGCTCGGCACCCGCCAGGTGGGCTGCGTCACGCCGGGCTCCGGCGAACCGCACACCCTGCGCCCGCTGGGCGCACCCATGGACGCGGGGGACGAGCGGCGCTCGCGGCTCCTGGTGGTCCGCACGGGGCGGACCGGCGCGCTGGCCATCGAGGCGCGCGCCGCCGTCGGCAACGACCAGGGGCTGTGCACCGAGGGCGTGCTCGTCTACCGCGTGCACAGCGCGACGGCCTCCGGCGACGGCCCCATCCAGGTGCTGGACGGCCACCCCGCCACGGAGGCGTGCTGGGGCACCTCCGTCTACCCGGCGCTCGCCGACGCGCCTCTGGGGGTGGGGGAAGACCTGGAGGCGGACAGCGTACGGGTGCGGGTCACCGGGCGGACGGTGGCGGGGGACTGGACGGTGCGGGTGGATCGGGGGTGAGCGGGTGGGGACGTGGGGGCGTGGGGACACTCACGGTTTTGCGCGCCCTGCACGACGAAGGCCCTCCACCGGAGTGGAGGGCCTTCGTCTGTCGGTGCGCCGCCAGGGACTCGAACCCCGGACCCGCTGATTAAGAGTCAGCTGCTCTAACCAACTGAGCTAGCGGCGCCTGCTGACGTGGAAAACATTAGCATCCTGATCGGGGAGGACAAAAATCGACGGGTCCGGGGGCAAGATCGACCGGTGGGGTGGGCCCGGGAGGTGCCCGGCCTGGTGGGGCGGGTGAGGCGGTGCGGTGGCTGGGCGGGTCCGGCCCGTGGGTGGCGCGGGGCCGGTGGTTCGTTCTCCGTGGCCTCAGGCGGCGCGGGGCCTGGTGGGCCGGTGGCCGTGCCCTCGGGCGGCGCAGGGCCTGGTGGCCGTTCTCCGTGCCCTCGGGCGACGGGCGGCACGGAGAACGGGTCAGGGGGCCGGGGCCGGTGGAGAAGCCGCGGAGATCACCGGGGCCGCGTCCGGGCGGCTCGTATGCAGGCCCAGAGCAGGACGTCGGGGCCCGGCAACCAGGGGTCTCGGTCGCTCGGCGCCGACAGCCAGCGCGTGGGCGCGGGCCGCTCCGCGGTGCCCGGGCGTGAGCAGAACGGCGGGACGGTCACCGTGTCGCCGAGGCCGTGGCAGAGCAGCGGCGGGACCTGGGCCCGCCACTCCTCCCACCGCAGCAGGGCGGGCAGCCGCTGCGCGACCCCGGGAGCGGTGAACACCAGCAGCCGTTTGCGGTGCACGGCGACCGGCCCCGAGCCCGGCCCGTCGGCCCACAGGCGCTCCACCACCCGGTGGCCGAACTCCGCCGGGGCGCTGATCACGTCGAAGACGGTGCCGCACGGCAGCACGCTCGGCGCGAACGGGCACGCCGCCCAGAGCGCGTGCACGCTCCGGGGATGCGGACTCGCGGACGCCAGCCAGTCGGCGCCGCCGAGGGTGAGGTAGGCCGTTCGGGGGGTGGGTGGGGAGCCGGGGAAGCGGGGCGTGTCGGAGGGCCGGTCGCTCATGGGGACAGGACTAGTGGGAGGCGCGGCCCCACTGTCGTCGATTGACGAAAAACGGAACGGCGTGCCGGGGAACGGGGTATCTTCCGCCGAGCCGTACACATATGCCACCGGCGCCCCGTGAAGTACGGGACGCCGGGGTGGGGGCCTGGGGGCCGGGGTGCCCCTGAGGGCGCTCCAGTTGTGCCGGGCGCTCTTTAGGGTGCGCCGCTCGTAGTGGGTGCTCCTCAAGGCGCCACTCGTGGTGGGTGCTCCTTAGGGTGCGCCGTTCACGGTGGGTGCTCCTTAGGGTGCGCCGCTCACGCTGGGCGCCTATCAGGGCGCGTCGCTCACCCTGGGGGCCGGTCGCCGGGCCTCACCGGAGCCGGTCAGTCCGTCGGGTCCGGGTGCGTCCCGCCGTTGCGCAGGAGCCCGCGCCCGAACTCGACCATCTTCCGGGCGTAGTCCTCGGTCCAGTCCGCCTGCTCCGCGATCGCGGAGAGCGGCAGCCGGTCGAACCGCTTCGGGTCCGCGAGCTGGGCCGCCGCCATCGCCTGGAACTCCGTCGCCCGGTCGGCGGCCGTACGGAAGGCGAGGGTGAGTTCGGTGGAGCGGGAGAGCAGTTCGCGCGGGTCGTCGATCGACTCCAGGTCGAAGAAGTGTTCGCGGTCCGCGCCGGCCTCCGGCGGCTCGAAGAGCAGCGGGGCGGGTTTCAGGCGGCGCGGCGCGGAACCTGCCCCGCGCTGGTCGGGAGCCGGTCGCGGCTCGGACATGTAGGTACCTCCAGGATTGTCTGCCGCATTCCATTGTCCTGCCCCGCGCAAGTGGACAGGTGTGCGGTGATCCTGGAGGGAGGGGTGCGGTCGGCCTGGACGGGAGGGGCCTGGTCCCGGCCTTCGAGGGGCCGTACGGGCTGGGCGCGAACCCGGCTCCGTCAGCTTGTGGGGAGTGGACGCGAACCCGGCACCGTCGGCCCGTAGGGAATGGGCCCGGGCCCGGCTCCGGCGGTCCGTACGGGAGGGGGCGGAACCCGGGCACCGTCGGCTCGTCTCGTAAGGAATGGGCCCGAGCCCGGCTCCAGCGGCCCGTAGGGAGTGGGCGCGAACCCGGCTCCGACGGCCGTATGGGACGGGCCCCGAACGCGTCTCCGTCCGCCCCCCGGGTCTCAGCTCGGCCAGCGCACCCGGTGTTCCGCCAGGTGGGCGAGGACCGCGTGGTTGGCCTCCCAGCCGTCCGGGAACTTGATCGTGACGCCGAGCTGCACCGGCTCCGTGGACGGGTGGTCGTCCAGCAGCTCCGCCACCCCGGCCCGGCACACCACGACGCAGGCGTGGCGGTGCCGGGAGGCCAGGACGCACAGCCGGCCCGTCTCCAGGTGGAACGCCGTGGCGTCTGGCCGGCCGGAGAGCGGGTGCAGGACGACGGTGACGTCGTACTCGCGGCCCTGGAGGCGGTTGGCGGTGTCCACGATGACGCCGCTCACCCCGAGGCCGGTCAGGGCGGCCCGGACCGCCGCCGCCTGATCGCGGTGGGCGGTGCCCACGGCTATCCGGTCGGGGGACAGCGGCGCCGGGCCGTCCGCCCGTTCGCTGGTGGTCACGCCGCCGCGGTCCAGCAGCCGGCGCACCACCAGGGCGGTGGCGTGCACCGCCTCCGGGTCGGTGCGCGGCGTGTGGCGGGCGGGGAGTTCGAGCAGGCCCCAGCCGGACTCGGCCGCCTCGTCCAGGACGCGGTCCACGCCCGAACCGTCCCCGGCCACGCCGAAGGCCAGCCGCCGGTCCCCGTGGTCCGTGCCGCTGCGGAAGGGCGTGTACGGGTAGAACGCGCTGGACACCAGGGGCGCGGCGGAGGCGGGCAGCCGCCAGGAGACCGGCAGCCGGTGCTGCGGGAGGCCGGGGTTGTGGGCGAGGAGGGTGCTGACGGCGCTGGCCGCCGGGTCGTAGGACAGCCCGGCCCACTGCTCCGTGCCGACCAGGCTGAACGGGTCGAGCTGTCCGGGGTCGCCCACGAACAGGGCGCGTTCGAAGAGCCCGGCCACGGCGAGCAGCGCGTCCGAACGCATCTGGTAGGCCTCGTCCACGATCGCCTGTTCCCAGGGCTCGTCGACCTTGGTGTACGCCCATTTGGCGGCCGTGGAGACGACGACGGCCGTCTCGGTGAGATCGCCGGCCTTGGTGGACGTGCGGACGGCGGGCAGCTCGTTCAGTGCCGGGTCGTACGCCGCCGGGTCGCTGCTGTGCAGCCGTCCCACCGGCAGCTCCGGGTCCTTCTCGGCGAGGCGCAGCACCAGGTCGTCCACCTGGGCGTTGGTCTGGGCGACCACCATGAGCCGGCGCCCGGCCGCGGCCAGCTCGCGGGCGGCCCGCACCACGAGGGTGGACTTGCCGGCCCCGGGCGGGGAGTCCACGACCACGCCGCGCCCGGTGCCGTGCAGCGTGTCGTGCAGGATCGCGTCCGTCGCGGCGGTGGCCGCCGCGGACGGGTCGAAGGTGCGGGTGCCGCCGGGGCCCGTGGCCGGCCAGCCGTGCGCCAGAGGGGTCACAGGAAGTCCTCCGTGGTCACCGGGTCGGGGGCGTGGTCGGGGGACGCCGACCAGTCGGGGAGCCGCGCGGCGGACGGCGCGCCGGGAGCCGGTGCGCCCGGCGGGCCGGGCGGCGGGCCGCCGTGGGTCCAGGGCGTGTTCTCGGGGTCGGGGAGCTCGGGGCCGCCGCGCGGCGCATGCTCGAAGAGCGTCCAGCACACCCGCTCGCCCACCTCCGGGACCGAACCGGGCTCCGGCGTCTTCCCGCGCCCCATGCCGCCGGTCAGCCGTATGACCAGGGTGTTCGGCGCCGGGCGGCCGGGGCCGGGGGCGTCGGTGGCGTCCGCTCCGGGCGCACCCGCGCCGACGGGCTCCGGCATCCCCGCGCTGACGGGCTCCGGCACCCCCGCGCCGTACCCGACGAACTCGCCCGGCTGCGTCCTCCCGTCCCCCACCGGCCGGTAGAGCTTGGCGCGCTCGGAGAGCTGCGGCCGGTCGGCGGTGGTGAGGGTGACGAGCGGACGCGGCATCGGCCGCCGGCCCTCCGAGAACGCCATCTCCACCGCCGTCACCTCGCCCACCAGCGCCTCGCCCGCCAGTCGCCGGCCCGCCATCACCAGCGGGTCGTCCAGCGCCTCCTGGGCGTCGAGCTGGGCCTGCGCGGTCTCCCGGGAGGCGAGCTTGCGGGCGGCCGTGACCGCGTCGTCCCGGCGGGGCTGCGGCGGCTCGCCGGCCCGGATCCGGTCGCGGTGGGCGGTGTAGGACCAGCGGTCCCGCTTCCAGCGGTCGGGGACGTGGGCGCCCTCCGGGAGGGCGCGCAGCAGGTCGAGGCCGCGCCACACGGCGTCCCAGGTGGGCCGCAGCTGGCCTTCCAGGAGGTCGCGGATCTCCTGGGCGGCGTGTGGCTGCCCGGCGTCGTACCGCGCCATCGCGGGCGCCAGCCGCCGGTTGTCGAACGCCGGGTCGGTGGCCGGACCGGCCGGCGGGTGCCGCAGCTGACCGTCCGCGTCCCGCGCCGTCTCCGCCCTGCGGGCCGCGACGGCGCCCGACTCGCCCTCCGGAGGGTCGATCCACCCGAGCAGCGCTCCCAGGTGCTGATCCTCCAGACGGCTCTGGCCGGTGGCCCAGTGGCGGGCCAGCAGGTCCGTCATCGACAGCAGCAGGCAGGCCCCGGGCACCCGCGCCCGCTCCCCCATGTGGGTGAACCAGCGTCCCAGCAGAGGGACGTGCGGCGGCGCCGGGTGGGGCGTGTCCGGGTCCTGTTCGGCCGTCCGGCGGAACCGCATGGAACGGCCCAGCAGCCGGACGAACTCCACGCCCGCCGCGCTCGGCACGATCACCTGCGGCGCGTCCACGCACAGCTCCACCTCGACCGGGACCTTCTTGCCGGTCTCGGGGTCGGTTTCCTTGCGCTCCTCGTACTCGACGTCGTCGGCGTAGCCGTCCACGTACGGGAGCACCGCCTCCGCCAGCTCGGCGAGGAACGCGAACCGCAGATCGCGGTCGCGCGGCTGCGGGACCGTCAGGAGCAGCGGCTTCTCGCGGTCCGTGCCGACCATCGCCCCCAGTGGCGCGCCCGCCTCGCCCGAGGTGGTCAGCGGGACGAAGACCAGCGGCCGGTCCGACAGATGGCGGTGCCGCACCGTGGCGAGCGGCCGGGCCCGCCCCGCCGCCACGGCCTCCATCCTGGCCAGCGTGTCCATCAGCGACATGCCGCCTCCCTTCCGGGCCGCGCCGGGGGAAGCACCGCCGCGCCGTCCCCTCCCGGCCGAGTGCTGCCGAACGGGACCGGGTCACCGCCCGTCCCTCCCGGTACGGACCCCGGTCCGCCGTCCGTCACGCCCCCGGCACCGGCCAGCGCTTCGGCGCGCAGGGCCGCCGCCCGGCGCAGGTTCTCCACGGCCGGGTCGTCCCAGTAGGGGAGGCCGTCCGCGAGCGGGGAGGCCGGGGACATGACGGACTCCCGCGAGCCGATGGGACCCGGGGACGCGGCGGACTCCCGCGAGTCGACGGAACCCGGCTCGTCCTCGTCCTCACGGCACTCCGGGCCCACACCGGCCGTGCCGCCCTCCTCGCCGCCGCACGCCGCGGCCAGGACCTCCCCGATGGTCCGCAGGCCGCCCAGTTCCCCGCGCACGCCCCGGCCGAGCGCCTCCACGGCGCCCGCCTCGCGGGCCCGTTCGCGGCAGTGGAAGGCGAGCTCGCAGGCGGCCAGGCACTCGGGGGCGTAGGCGGCGCCGACCGACGCCACCGCCTCGGCCAGCTCCGCCGCCGGGCGGGTCGCCGTCCTGCCGTCGTCCGCGAGCCGCAGGTCGAAGGTGGTGTCCTCGGGGAGCTCGGCCACGATCTCCTCGACCCGGGCCAGCCGGGCGAGCTGCCGCCGGGTCGTCGCGCACTGCTTGCGGATGTCGACGGCCTCGGCGGTCGGAAGGTTGGAGAAGTCCTTCGGGCAGACCAGCAGGACCCGGTCGCGGACCTCCACCCGGCGCCCGGTGGCCGCGGCCACCTGACCCGCGACCCGCTCCAGGGCGAGCGCGTACACCGCCGCCTGGCGGGCCGCCGCGCCCACCTTGGCCGCGTCCGCCGCCCCGTCGATCATCGGGAACGACTTGATCTCCACGACCGTCCAGCCGCCGTCCGGGTGCACCACCACGGCGTCCGGCTCCAGGTACGCGGGGGACCCCGCCACCTCCAGGACGAGCATCGGATGGTCCAGCAGCGCCCAGCCACCCGCCGCCGTCGCCTCCCGCAGCGCCAGCGCCGTACGGGCGGCACGGCCCTCGGGGCCCGCGGCGGACAGATCCGGGACGGCCACCGCGTCCGGCTCGGGAACCGGCGCCGACGCGTCCAGCCGCTCGTGCACCAGCGCCATCAGCTCCGCGCCGCCGTCCGCCTTGACCCGCGCCTCGAAGCTGTGGCCGCGGACGAAGGCGAACTGGGAGCGGCCGGACGTCGCGGGCGACCCGAGCGCCTGGGCGAGGGCGCCCTTGTCGATCCCGGCGCCGTCCAGCAGCGCGCGGCGGCGGCAGCCCGGATTCGCGGCGAGCGCGGCCAGCGCGCGGGCGTCGAGCGCGCGCGGCCGGACGCCGGGGCCGCGCAGCTCAGTGAGCCGCCGACGCAGGCCCGTCGCCTGCTGAGGCTGCTCTGCCGACGGGGGCGCCGCCGCGGCTCGACTCTCGCGGAAAACGTTCACGCGCGGAAGTCTGGCATCCGGCACTGACATCCGCGGTGACCGGCCGTCCGACACCGGCGTCCGGCCGGTGCGCGGGGCCGGTGACGGGCGGGGCCATGGACCCGCCGACGGCGGCGATCCGTGGGTGCGGGACACGCCCCGGCACGCCGGAGACGCGATCGGCGGCGACGTGCGCGACGGCGACCGCGGGCCCCACGGCCCCGGCAACCGGCCCGTCCCCGAACACGGCACCGTCCCTGGACACAGCCCCGGCAACCACACCGCCCCCAGCCACGGCACCGTTCCCGACCACGGCACCGCCCCCAGCCACAGCCCCCTCCCCGACCGGCGCACCCCGCCCCGCACCGAACCGTCCGCGCACGCCCTCCGTCAGCCGCAGCGCCGGGCGCGTCAGCAGCAGCCCCACGCCCATGACGGCGGCGCCGGCCAGCGCGTCCAAGAGGTAGTGGTTCGCGGTGCCCATCACCACGAGGGCGACCAGCAGCGGGTAGGCGACCGCCGCGGCCTTGGCCGCTTTGGTGGTGCCGAACACCCACAGGGCGACCCCGCACCACAGCGCCCACCCGACGTGCAGGCTCGGCATCGCCGCGTATTCGTTGGTCAGCTTTCCCAGCCCGCGCGGCGCGCTCGCGTCCTCGCCCCACCAGCCGTACGACGAGAAGTGCGCCATGGTGTCGGTGAAACCGTGGCCGGACGGCAGCAGCCGGGGCGGCGCGGTGGGCAGGAGCGTGAAACCGACGAGGCCGATGAGGGTGGAAATCATCAGCCAGGTGCGCATGATCCGGTAACGGCCGGAATGCCGCCGCCACAGCCATACGAGGATCAGCGGCGTGAGGAGGTAATGCAGGGACGCGTAGACGAAATCGGCCGGTATCCCGAGAGCCGGGGTATCCGTGAAGACGCGGTTGAGCGCGCGTTCGGGGGCGATTCGCAGGAGTTCTTCGAGGCGGAGAATGGCCAGCCCGTGCCCGTCCGCGGTGTGCGCGTCACCCCGGGCGACCAGGCGGCCCGCCGAGTAGATCACGTAGACGAGGGCGATCAGCGGCAATTCGGTCCACCACCGCGGCCGGCCGCCGAATGCCGCGGTGCGGCGCGCTGCGGTGAGCATTTGGAACGTTCTCCATTGGTACGGGCGATACGCGGTGCCCAAAGCACCGACCTTCCACCGTACGCCGTATGGCCGCAAACGCCGGAACCGGGGCGCGGGACCCCGGCCTCTCCTTTCCCCCCTCGGTGGGACACCCGGCCGATGCGCGATGATGGAACGATCGGAAGGACGGACGGAAGCCGTCACCCACCATCGCGAGGAAAAGCCGGAACTCCGGCTAGAGGTAATTCCCATGGCACCGCGCATTCTGCTGGCCCGGCACGGGCAGACGGAGTGGTCCCTTTCCGGCAGGCACACCGGAAGGACCGACATTCCGCTTCTCGACGAGGGCCGCCGGGGCGCCGAATTGCTGGGCGAGCGGCTGCACAGCGCCCCGTGGAACGGCCTCCCGGACGTGGAGGTGCGCACCAGCCCCCTGATACGTGCCAAGGAAACCTGCGAACTGGCCGGCTTCGGTGACCGGGCCCAGGAGTGGGACGCCCTCATGGAGGTCGACTACGGCGCGTACGAGGGCCTGACGCCCGCCCAGATCAAGGCCGGCCGCCCGGACTGGCTCATCTGGCGCGACGGCGTCCCCGAGGGGGAGACGCTCGCCGAGGTCTCCGAGCGGGTCGACGAGGTCGTGCGCTGGGCGCGCTCGGCCGACCGCGACGTCCTGGTCTTCGCCCACGGCCACATCCTGCGCTCCCTGGGAGCCCGCTGGCTGGGCCTGGACATCTCCTTCGCCGCCCGCATCCGCCTGGAGCCGACCTCGCTGTCGGTGCTGGGCTGGGCCTACGGCGAACCGGCCATCGAGCGCTGGAACGACACCGGCCATCTGAACTGACGCAGCCGCCGCGCGGCCGATCGTCCGGACGGACACCGAGCGCCGCCCTGACGGGCCCCGGGACCGGCCGGCAGGCCCGCCCGGCGGCCCGTCCACAAGGCGGACTCCTCGCAGCCCGTCCGTATGGCGGACGCCCCGCAGCCCCTCAAGGCCGCGGGCTCCCGTCAGGCGGACTCCCGCATCACCGACGCGTGCCGGTCCAGGAAGGCCGTGACCTCCCCCGAGTGCCGGCGGTGCGGGTCCAGCAGGCGCGCCGTGGCGTTGAGCATCGACCGGATGCGCGGTGACTGCACCTGGTCCAGCAGGGACAGCACCTGTGACCCCGCGACGGCGGCCTCCTCGGGTGAGCCGCTGTGCGCGAGGTCGTCCGCCAGCTCCGCCGTGAACAGGGCGATGTTGCGCGTGAAGTGCGGGTCCTGGAGGTCCACCGCGCGGCGCGCGTGCTCCGCCGCGCGCCCCCGTTCCCCCAGGGCCGACCAGCACTGCGCCTCAAGGCCCTCCAGTTCCGCCTCTCCATAGAAGGTCATCCACTCCGGATCGGCATCGGACGGCCCACGGGCGAAGAGCTGGTGGGCCCGTACGAGCGCCTGCTCGCACGCCCGGCGGTCGCCCAGCCCCGCCCAGCCGCCCGCCTCGCGCAGCGCGAGCAGCGACAGCAGCCGGGGCGAGGACAGGTGCCGGGCGGCCTGCTGGCCCGCCTGGGCGGTGCGCAGGGCCTCGCGCGGCGTGCCCGCGTCCCGGGCGAGGAAGGCCGAGTTGCAGAACGCGTGGGCCTCCAGGCCGGGGTTCCCGGCGATCCGGGCGGTGGCGAGCGCCTCGGTGTAGTGCGCGCGGGCGTCCTCGAACCGGCCGGAGTCATGGGCCAGCCAGCCGATGGAGATGGCCAGCTCGCCGACGCCGGCCTGGAGGCGGTCGGTGAGGGTGCGGCGCTGCACACCGGCGTCCAGCAGCTCGTAGGCGGCCCGCAGCGGCTGCGCGGCGCGCTGGTAGACGCCCTCCGCGCCGTGCCGGTCGTCCAGGAGGCGGATGTGCCGGACCGCCTCTTCGACGTCGGCGGCCTCGGCCTCCCCACAGGTGCCGCCGAGCACCTCACCGGTGCGGGCGGCGGGGACGCCCGCACCGTGGGGGAGGGCGGTCGCCACCGAGGGTGGCAGTGCGATGAATCCAAGGGCGGCAGCCGGGCCGCCGGTGATGAACGCGCGACGCAGCACGTCGCTCTCCTTGCCGTTCTCGATACACGTATCGCTGGGGTCGGTTCCGGGCATCGGGTCGAGTCCGGGCCCGGTTCCGAGTTCGGGTACGCGTCCCGGGTCGGTCCCAAACCCGCACTCGGGTCCGGTTCCGGGCCCGTCTGCGGGCGTCGAGTCGGCCGTGGACCCGGACCCGGGTCTGGATCCGGAACCGGCCGGGGGCTCATCGCCACCCCGCGTCCCGGTTCCGAGCTCCGCCCCGAAGGAGCCTCCCGCGGCGAGCGCCGCCGCGCGCCGCGCCGCCGCACGGGCGCCCCGCCCGCGGACCGTCTCGCGCGGCGCGAAGCCCATGTCGGTGAGCGTGAGGCCGGGAAACATGTGCAGGAAGACCCGCTCGTAGGCGTAATTGGGGCAGCGGATCTCACCGGCCTCCACGCGTCCCACGTAGCGGGCGTCGCACGAGACCTGCTCGCCGATGTCGCGCGCGGCCCGGCGCACCGCCGCCGCGAACTCCCCTGGGGACAGCCGGCCGCGCAGCTGCCGGAAGGCGGCGTTGGGCCGGGCGGGTACGGTGGGCGGGGGCGGGGACGCCTTCGCCGCTGGGGGCGGTGCCGGCGACTGTGCGGGCGACTGCGCTGCTGACTTCGCGACTGGCGACGCCATGGGGACCTCCGAGCCATCTCCGTGGCGGTGCCGCGGCCTGGCGGTGCGGCGGGACGACCGTACCCTCTGTGACACGGCCAACACGCAGAGTTTGGCCCCAAGGCGGATATCTCAGTCGTGATCCGCCATGAAGTGCCATCCTTTGCAGTCTTACGCCGCCGTGGCGGATGCCCTTTGAGGACGTTGGTCTGGGTGTAAAGCCAGTGGTGTGCGTAACGAGGAGGGGTTTCCTTGTTGGAGACCGGCGTGTGCGAAGACGTCAATGGTGCCGTCGACGACGCCGTCAGCGGAGCCGTCACCGAGGCCGCCCGCGAAGCCGTCGCCGGGCCCGTCAACGGCCCGTCGGGCGGCGAGCGTTCGCCGTCCGTCGTCGCGGGCCCCTGGCCCGTCCGGGAGCGGCACGAGCCCGTGCCGGACCTCCCGCCGTGCGACCTGGTGACGGTGCCGGCCCGCCAGGGCCTGGAGGCGGTCGACATCCTGCGGCTGCGCGACAGGGTGGGGCCGGTCCTGCACGACGGGTCGTGCGACACCCTGGGGTTCCTGGTCCCGCCGGGCACCGCCGACGGCTGGGACGTGCCGGGCAGCGCGTGCACGCAGACCTACCGGCGCACGCCCGCGCAAGGGGGCGCGTCCGAGAGCCAAGACGCGCCCGCCGAGCCGCCCGTCACCGGAGCGGGCTGGCTGGTGCCCCCGGAGGGCGCGACCTCCCCGGCCACCGACCCCGCGTCACTGCGCGCGGCGCTCGGCCAGGCCGCCCGCACGATCGAGGCCGTCGACCGCTGCCAGTGAGCGGGGCGCCCTCCCCGCCCCGACGCTGACCAGCGCATACGAGCGATACTGAGGGCATGGCGAAGAGCAGGCGCGGGCGAGCGGCCCCCGAGTCCGTGAGCGAACCGGTCCAGGGCGGCACGGCCGAACTGCGCCCCGACCGGGACCGTCCCCGCGCCTGGACGCTGCTGATCGACGACGCCCCGCAGTCCCACGTGGACCTGGACGACCCGGCCCACCTGACCTTCGCCTACCAGCGGCGCCTCGGGCACATCGCCGACCTCGCCGCCCCGCCCGGCAAGCCGCTGAACGTCCTGCACCTGGGCGGTGGCGCGCTGACCCTGGCGCGCTACGTCGCGGCGACCCGTCCGCGGTCGACCCAGCAGGTCGTCGAGATCGACGGCCCTCTGGTGCAACTGGTGCGCCGCCACCTCCCCCTGGAGAGCGGCTGGCGCATCCGGGTGCGCGGCGGGGACGCCCGGGAGGGGCTCGCCAAGATCCCGGACGGCTGGGCCGACCTGATCATCGCCGACGTCTTCCACGCGGCACGCACGCCGGCACATCTGACCAGCGCGGAGTTCGTCACCGAGGCCGCCAGGGCGCTGCGGCCCGGAGGTTTCTACGCGGCGAACCTGGCGGACGGGCCCCCGCTGGCCTTCGTCAAGGCGCAGATCGCCACCGTCCGCACGGTCTTCCGCGAGCTGTGCCTGACGGCCGAACCCGCCGTCCTCAGGGGCAAGCGGTTCGGAAACGCCGTCCTGTTGGCCGCGGACCGCGAACTGCCCGTCGCGGAGCTGACCCGGCGGGCCGCGACCGATCCGCAGACGGCCCGGGTCGAACACGGCCGCGCGCTGCTGGACTTCACCGGGGGAGCGGCACCGGTCACGGACGCGACGGCGGTCGCCTCCCCGGCCCCGCCGGCGTCCGTGTTCGAGTAGAACGGCTGACGGAGGGGGCGGGCGTCAGGGGCACCGGTGATGGGTCGGCGTCCGTTCTGGGGACGCGACAACGTCAGGCGCGAGGCCGCCCGTACCGTCGGGTACGGGGCGTCCCTCAGGTGCGGAGCGTCAGGCCGCCCTGGAGTGCCAGAACAGGCACCGGGCGTCCCTCAGGCACGCAGCGTCCCTCAGGCACGCAGCGTCCCTCAGGTGCGCAGCGTCCGTACCCTCAGGCACGCAGCGTCCTTCAGGCGCGCAGCCTCCGTACCCTCAGGCGCGCAGCGTCCTTCAGGCACGCAGCCTCCGTGCCCTCAGGCACGCGGTGTCCCTCAGGTGGCGTGCTCGTCCGTCTCCACTGTGGGCGGGTGCCCGTTCCAGGTGCAGATGACGGACGTCCGTGAGGTGCCGTTGATGAAGTCCACCCGGATCCATCCGGTCTGCTTCCAGACCTGCATCCGCCAGCCCGCGTCGGGGGTGGCCGTGACCAACTGGGCCGACGTCGCGTCCAGGGCGAAGACCACCCGGCCGCCCGCCGTGGCGTAGCTCTTGATGGTGCCGCGCGGGGCGGGCGCCGTCCCGGCGACGGGCCGGGCGGCCGGGGCCGCGCTCGGCGAGGCGGGGTTCGCCGATGGTGCGGGCCGGGTCGGCGCGGCGGACGATGGGGTGGCGGTGGGCGTGGGTTCGGGGTGGTGGGTGGAGGACGTGAGGGGCGGGACCGTGGGGTCCGTGGCGGGGCGCGGCGACGGTGCGTGGTGGGAGAGGGGGAGCGCGCGTGGCGGGTCGTACATCGTCCCCGCCAGTACGGTCCGCACCCCCACCCACGAGAGGGTGACGGCCGCCCCCGTCGCCAGCGTCCAAGCCACCGCGTGCACCAGTCCTCGTCCGGAACTCCCTTTGAACACGCGCCTATAGCACCACATCGCGCGAGCCCGGTGCAGCAGCGTCGGGGCCGCGGAAGGGCGGCACAAGGGCCGCGGAAGGGCAGGGGGGAGGCGGTGGAAGGGTGCGCGGGGCCTGCGGGGCTCGGAGCCGGGGAAGCCGGGCGTCAACCTGGCGAAACGCCGCCACTCGTATGGCGTACGGTGCCGCCCATGGCAAGTGTGCTCGTGGTCGAGGACGACCCGTTTGTGCGCTCGGCGCTGATCCGGCACCTCACCGAGGCGTCCCACACCGTCCGGAGCGTCGGTACGGCGCTGGAGGCGCTGCGGGAAGTGGCCCAAGTGGGCTTCGATCTGGTCATTCTCGATCTCGGACTGCCCGATCTGGACGGCGCCGAGGCGCTCAAGATGCTGCGGGGCATCACGGACGTCCCGGTGATCGTCGCGACGGCCCGGGACGACGAGGCCGAGATCGTCCGCCTTCTGAACGACGGCGCGGACGACTACCTCACCAAGCCGTTCTCCGTGGCCCACCTCTCCGCCCGGATGGCCGCCGTGCTGCGCCGCGCGCGGGTCGGCGCGGCGGGCGGCGCGCCACCGTCCCGGGAGATCCGGGTGGGCGGACTGGCCATCGACCCGCTGCGGCGGCAGGCCGCGTTGGACGGCACCCTCCTGGACCTGACCCGCCGCGAGTTCGACCTGCTGGCTTTCCTCGCCGGGCGGCCCGGCGTCGTCGTGTCGCGCAAGGAACTGCTGGCCGAGGTGTGGCGGCAGTCCTACGGCGATGACCAGACCATCGACGTCCACCTGTCCTGGCTGCGCCGCAAGCTGGGGGAGACCGCCGCCCGCCCGCGCTACCTGCACACCCTGCGCGGCGTGGGCGTGAAGCTGGAGCCGCCGCGGTGAGGTGGGCGCTGGTCAAGGTGTGCCTGGCCGTCACCACCATGGTCGTGGTCGCCTTCGCCGTCCCCTTGGGGCTCGTCGTCAAGGAGATGGCGCGCGACCGCGCGTTCTCCAACGCCGAGCGCCAGGCGGCGGCCATCGGCCCCGTACTGGCCATCACCACCGACCGCGCCCAACTGGAGCGGGCCGTCGCCAGCGCCGAGACCGGGCCCGGCGGACGGATCGGCGTCCACGTGCCGGCGTCCGGCCGCGGGGCCGCGCCGGTCGAGGCCGGGGCGCGCCGGGCCGGACCGGAAGCGGTGGCCGGGGCGGTCGCCCTGGGCCGCGCCTCGATCGCGCCGGTGCCCGGAGGGTCGGTGCTGCTCCAGCCCACGGCGGTGGCCTCGGGGATCGCCGTCGTGGAGGTGTACGTGCCCGACGACGCGCTCACCAACGGGGTCGCCACCTCCTGGCTGATCCTGGCCGGGGTCGGGCTGGCCCTGGTGCTCGGCTCGGTGGCCGTCGCGGACCGCCTCGGCACCCGCCTGGTACGGCCCGCCGGACGGCTCGCGGGCGCCGCCCACGCGCTGGGCCAGGGCGACCTGGGCGTACGCGTCCGGGAGGACGGCCCGAAGGAACTGCGCTCGGCCGCCGTCGCCTTCAACTCCATGGCCGACCAGGTCGTCCAGCTCCTGGCCAACGAACGCGAGCTGGCGGCTGACCTCTCCCACCGGTTGCGCACGCCGCTGACCGTGCTGCGGCTGAACGCCGCCTCGCTCGGGGACGGACCCGCCGCCGAGCAGACCCGGGCCGCCGTCGCCCAACTGGAACGCGAGGTCGACCAGATCATCCACACCGCCCGCGAACAGAAGGCGCTCACGAAGCCCGCCGCCGCCCTGACCGGGTGCGACGCGGCCGAAGTGGTCCGGGAGCGGATGGACTTCTGGTCGGCGCTCGCCGAGGACGAGGGGCGCACGGTGCGGATGGCCGGCGTGGAACGCCCGGCGCGCGTCCCGGTCGCGCGCCCCGAGCTGGCCACGGCGCTGGACGCCCTGCTCGGCAACGTCTTCCGGCACACCCCCGAGGGCACGGCGTTCGCGGTGGACGTGCACCAGGCGGACGGCGCGGTGATCGTCCTGGTGTCGGACGCGGGCCCCGGGATCGCGGACCCGGACGCGGCGCTGCGGCGCGGCCATGGCGACGGCGGGGACGGCTCCACCGGGCTCGGCCTGGACATCGTGCGCCGCCTCGCGGAATCCACCGGCGGCGACGTCCGGATCGGGCGGTCCGTGCTGGGCGGCACGGAAGTACGGGTCTGGCTGGCCCTGCACGACGGCACCGGCGGGCCGGCCGACGCCCGCCGCCGCGACGGGGGACGCCGGCTGCGGCGCGGGCCGCACTCACGGAGGCGGCGGGGGGTGGGGACGGGGTGAGGGGGCGGGGCGAGGCATGGTGCACCGAGTTGGCCTCGTCCCCGTCCGCTCGCCTCCGCCCGTCCCGCCCGTCCCGCCCGTCCCGCCCGTCCCGCGCGACCGACGCCCTACGGTTCCGGCACCTCGTTCGTCCGGGCGACCCGGGCGTACCAATGGGCGCTGGACTTCGGCGTGCGTCGCTGCGTCGCGAAGTCCACGTACACCGCGCCGAACCGCTTGCTGTAGCCGTACGCCCACTCGAAGTTGTCCAGGAAGGACCACAGGAAGTAACCGCGCAGGTCGGCGCCGTCCTGCAGCGCGCGGTGCGCGGCGGCGAGGTGGGCGTGCAGGTAGGCGATGCGGTCGGGGTCGTGGACGTCCCCCTCCGCGTTCGGCCGGTCGTCGTACGCGGCGCCGTTCTCGGTGACGTAGAGGGGTAGGCCGGGCGCTTCGCGGTGGAACCGCGTCAGCAGGTCGTAGAGGCCGGACGCGTCGACCGACCAGCCCATTTCCGTGCGGGAGCCGGGCGGTTGGTGGAAGGCGACCCGGTCGGCGCCGACCCACGGGGAGCGCTCGGCGGCGCCGTGGCCGTCCTGCCGAGGCGGGGCGTTGTCAGTGGCGGCTGATACCACTGTCGGTGCGTAGTAATTGATTCCCAGCGCGTCGAGGGGGTGCTTGATGACGGCGAGATCGTGGTCGCGGACGAAGGACCAGTCGGTCAGCGAAGCGGTGTCCGCGAGGAGATCGGCGGGGTACGCGCCGTGCAGCAGGGGCCCGGTGAAGATACGCGTCGACAGGGCGTCCACCTGCCGCTGAGCGTCCAGATCCTGGGGCGAGCGGGTCCGGGCCCGGACGGCGGACGGGTTCAGGCTGATCATCACCTGACCGCGGGCCGGGAGCGCGGCGCGCAGCGCCTGCGCGCCGAGGCCGTGCGCGAGGTTGAGGTGGTGGGCGGCGCGGAGCGCGGCCACGGGCTCGGTGCGGCCGGGGGCGTGCACGCCCGAGGCGTAGCCGAGGAAGGCGCTGCACCACGGTTCGTTGAGGGTGGTCCACAGGTCCACGCGGTCACCCAGCGCCTCGGCCACGATGCCGGCGTAGTCGGCGAACCACCGCGCGGTGTCGCGCCGCGGCCATCCCCCGGCGTCCTCCAGCTCCTGGGGGAGGTCCCAGTGGTAGAGGGTGAGCAGCGGCCGGATGCCGTGGTCGAGGAGGTCGTCCACGAGCCGCCGGTAGACGTCCAGCCCCTGCTGGACGGCGGGCCCGCGCCCGGTGGGCTGCACCCGCGGCCAGGAGACGGAGAAGCGGTACGCGGTCACGCCGAGCCGCGCCATCAGCGCCACATCCTCGTGGAGGCGGTGCAGGTGGTCGACGGCGACGTCGCCGGTGTCGCCCCCGAGGACCTTCCCCGGGGTGCGGCTGAAGGTGTCCCAGATGGACGGGGTCCGCCCGCCTTCGTCGGCGGCGCCCTCCACCTGGTACGCGGAGGTGGCGGCCCCCCACAGGAAACCGGACGGGAAACGGAGGGGACGGGAATGCGGACGGGGACGGGCCTCCGGTCCGGTATCGGCGATCGAAGGCGCGGTGCCGTCTTGGCCGTCGGTCTGGGGGACGACGGTGCGGGGGGTGGCACGGGTGCTGATGTCGGCCTGTGGGCTGGTGCCGGCGCCGGGGCCGGTCCGGGTGTCGAGGTCGGTGTCGGAATCGGGCAGGAAGGCACGTTGCGGCGGGCGTTCGGCCACGGTGATCTCCTGATCAGGGGTCGTGGAAGACGGACAGGAAGGTGGAAGCGGAGCAGGATCACTCGGACGAAAGAGCGGGCACGGGCCGCGGCGAACACACGGGCCTCGGCGAACACGCGGGCCACGACGACGCCCGGGCGGCAGCGCCGGGGCCGCCGCTGGCACTGGCGCTGGTTCCGGGGAAGGCAACGGGACACGGAAGGCACCCCTGCCCCGGAGCGGCAGGGCCCCAAGTCCCCAGAGAGCCAGGGCCCCAAGCCCCCGGAGCCGCAGGGGCAGGGCCCAATCCTCCCGGACGGACCGCGGCCCCCGCACTCACCCCTTGACCGCCCCCTGCATGATCCCGCCCACGATCTGCTTCCCGAAGAGCGTGAAGGCGATCAGCAGCGGCAGCGTTCCGAGCAGCGCGCCGGCCATGATGACGGCCTGGTCGGGGACGTACCCCCGGCCGAGCCCGGTCAGCGCGACTTGGACGGTCGGGTTCTCCTGGGTCAGCGCGATGATCGGCCAGAAGAAGTCGTTCCACGCCTGGACGAACGTGAGCATTCCCAGGACGGCCATCGCGGGGCGCGCCGCCGGGA
The DNA here is from genome assembly GCF_040611095.1 of Streptomyces sp. NPDC003077. NCBI lineage: Bacteria > Bacillati > Actinomycetota > Actinomycetes > Kitasatosporales > Streptomycetaceae > Streptomyces > Streptomyces sp. NPDC003077. The sequence continues at coordinate 106,647 of NZ_JBEXNM010000015.1, forward strand.
ACACCACGTGCCAGACGACCCGCAGGCTGTTCGCGCCGTCCACCCGGGCCGCCTCCACGATCTCGGTCGGCAGCGCCTCGGACAGGTACTGCCGCATGAAGAAGACCCCGAAGGCGGTCACGAGCGTCGGCAGGATGACGGCCTGGAGGTGGTTGGTCCACTCCAGCTTCGCGATGGTCATGAACAGGGGGACGACGCTGAGCTGCGGCGGCACCATCATCGTGCCGACGACGAGCAGCAGCAGTGCGTTCTTCATCCGGAAGCGCAGCTTGGCGAACGCGAACCCGGCGATGGTCGAGAACAGCACGGTGCCCAGCGCGATGGTGCCCGCGACCACCGTGGTGTTGGCCAGCGCCAGCCCCATGTTGGCGTCGCTCCACGCCGTACCGAGGTTGTCGAACAGGCGCGAGCCGAACCAGAAGGGCGGCGGCGTCTGCGCCAGCCGCGTGTTGTCGCGCGAGGCGGCGACGGCCGTCCAGACGAGCGGGAAGAGCGAACCGGCGGTGAAAAGCAGCAGCACGGCGTAGGTGATCGGCCCCCCGCGCAGGTGCCGCCCGGCCCGCCGCCGTCGCCCGTCGCGCCCGGTGGCCTGCCGATCCCGGCCCCGATCCCGGCCCCGGGCTCGTCCTCGTCCGCCGCCCCCACCGTCCGCCACCGTCCGGCGACCGGAGGACGCCCCCGGCGCATCGGAAGGCACCGTCCCCGGAGCACCGGAAGCAGCCGACCCCCCGGCACCGGCGGCAGTTCCCCCACCCCCCTGCGCACCACCGACCACCCGGGCCGCGCCCTTCGCGCCGCCCCCGGTCTCGGAGCCTGCGTCCACCCGGCCCCTGCCCCGTCCTCGCGCCGAAACGCCCACGATTCCCCCTCACCGGCTCCTCCGCAGCCGTCGCGCGACCAGCAGGTACAGCACCGCGATCAGCAGCAGGATCAGGAACATCGCCCAGGCGACGGCGGACGCCCGGCCGAGATGGAAGTTGAACCAGCCCTGTTCGTACAGGTAGAGGCCCAGGGTCTGGAACTGGTGCGAGGCCCCGCCCTTCTGTCCCACCGCGCCGCCGAACAGCAGGGGCTCACCGAACAGCTGGGTCGCGCCGATCGTCGAGACGACGACCGTGAACAGGATCGTCGGCCGCAGCGAGGGCACGGTGACGTGCAGGAACTGCTGCCACCGCGAGGCGCCGTCGAGCGCCGCGGATTCGTACAGGTCCTTCGGGATCGCCTGCATCGCGGCCAGGTAGATCAGCGCGTTGTAGCCCGTCCACCGCCAGACGACGATCGAGGAGACCGCGAGCTGCGAGGTCAGCGTGCCGCTCTGCCAGTCGACGGGGTCGATCCCGAGGGTCCCCAGCGCCCAGTTGATCATCCCGTAGTCGCGGCCGTAGAGCAGGACGAAGACCAGCGCGGCGGCGGCGACGGACGTGGCGTACGGCGTCAGCATGGCCACGCGGAAGAAGGACGAGCCCCGAAGCCGGTAGTTGAGGAGGTGGGCGATACCGAGTGCCATCAGGAGCTGCGGCACGGTCGAGAGCACTCCGATGGTGAACGTGTTCCGCAACGCGTTCCAGAAGAACTCGTCGCTCAGCAGCCGGGCGTAGTTGTGCAGCCCCACCCACCGCATGTCGTCCGGGGCCGACAGCTCCACCCGGTGCAGCGAGGCCCACCCCGTGTAGAGCAGCGGGAACAGCCCGAAGGCGGCGAAGAACAGGAAGAACGGCGCGATGAACGCGTACGGGCTCCAGCGGGTGTCCCAGCGGTAGCGACGGCTGCGCCAGGCGCGGCGACGGGCCTCCCGCCGCTCCGCCACCGCGTCCGGCACGGCGGGCGTGGCGGTGCCGGTCATCCGTCCACCGCGTTCTCGATGTCCTTGAGCGCCGCGTTCCAGCCCTCGGCGGGGGACTTGCCCTGCTGTTCGACCTGGAGGATGCCGACGTCGGAGAAGGCGTTGCCGATCTGCTGGTCCTTCGGGCCGATGACGAGGGTCGGGATGCCCCGGGCGGCGGCCGAGAAGATCTTCCCGGTGGGTGCCCCGCCGAAGTACGGGTTCCTGGCGTCCTTGACCTCGGGCATGGCGTAGGCGCTCGGGGTGCTGGGGATGCTCGCCTGCTTGGCGAAGACCCGGGCCTGCTGTTCGGGTGCGGTCAGCCAGGCGGCGAGTTTGATCGCTTCGGCCTTGTTCTTGGCCGCCTTGGGGACGGCGATGAACGAACCGCCCCAGTTGGCGGGCCGCGGCGCGGGCGCCACGTCCCACTTGTCCTCACCCGCGGCCCCGGCCTTCTCCTTGATGTAGCCGAGCATCCAGGGCGCGCAGGCGACGGTGGCGAACCGCCCGTTGGCGAACGCCTGGTCCCAGGGCTTCTCGAACTGCTTGAGCCGGGCCGTCATCTTCCCCGTGGCGGCGCGCATCGCGAGGTTCCAGGCGGTCTTGACCGCCGGGCTGTCCCGGTAGATCAGCTTGCCGGCACGGTCGTAGAACCGCTCCGCGTAGCCATTGTTGACCGCGGCGAACAGCCCGGCTGCCGAGTCGGTGAAGGTGGTCCCCTTGGGGGCCCTCTTCATGTACGCGGTACCGACGTCCACGTACTTCCGCCAGTCGCCCGCCCACAGCTTGCCCACCTCGTCGCGCTGGGTCGGCAGACCGGCCTGGCGGAAGTAGTCCTTGCGGTAGCACATGGCGGTGGGGCCGATGTCCGTGCCGAGCCCGACGGTCCGCCCGTCCTTGGTGGTGGCCTGCGCCCACTTCCAGTCCAGCCATCGACTCTTGTCGACACCCGGAGCCTTGGACAGGTCCTCGAACTTGTCCGCCTGCGTGGTGACCACTTCGTTGATGTTGCCGACTTCGACGGCCTGGATGTCCGACAGACCGCTCCCGGCCGCCAGGTGGGTGAGGAGCTGCGGGTAGTAGGTGTCGTTCCGCTCGATGACGTTCTCTTTGATCCTCACATCGGGGTGCAGCCTCTCGTACTCCTTGTAGAGGCCCGCCTGTTGGTAGCCGAAGACGCCGAACGTGCCGACGGTGATGGTGGTCCGGCCGCCGTCGCGCCCGCCGCCCGCGGCCTTGGAACCGTCCTCGGAACCGTCGTCGGCGCACCCGGCGAGCAGCCCGGCCGCGAGGGCGGAGGCGGCCACGAGGGTCACCAACCGATGAGAGGTACGGGTGCCGCTGTGCATCGCTTCCTCCTGGTGCCCATGACGTACATACGGAAGATGTAGGGGTCCGGTACCTTGGGAGCGCTCCCAGCCGTGATGAAGTGAAGCGTCGTGGCATCCTCAGACGCTGTCAAGGGACCGGGCACCAAGTCGTTGTCAGTGTCTGGTTGTTCAATGGCAGGGCGCAGGGAGGATGACGGGGGGAACGGCGGGGGAACGACGGGGAGACGGCACCGCCCCGGGTAGAGGGGGATGACGCCCCGGGCGCAAGGATGCGCCCCCGGGGCCGGGGCATACGGCCCCGAGTGGTGCAACGCGCACGCCGGACGGGGGATCCACAGGTCCGGGCGACAGAGTGAGCCACAGATGAGACCAGGCCACCGGCGCCGCGCGAGCGCGCGGGCGAGGTGGCGGCAGGAACACGGGCACGGGCCGAGGACGGTCCCGGAAGGCGAGGCGGTCATGGCAGCGGCAGTGCACGGAAGGCGGCGCAGCGGGCGCCCCACCCTGGAGGAAGTCGCCGCACACGCGGGAGTCGGGCGCGGCACGGTCTCCCGGGTCATCAACGGTTCGCCGCGGGTGAGCCCCGCCACCCGGGCCGTCGTGGAACGCGCGGTGGCGGAGCTGGGCTACGTGCCCAACCGGGCCGCCCGCGCCCTGGCGGCCAACCGCAACGACGCCATCGCCCTGGTCATCCCCGAGGCGGAGACCCGGCTCTTCTGCGAGCCGTACTTCTCGGGCATCGTGCGCGGGGTCGGCGCCGCGCTGGCCGACACCGACCTGCAACTCCTGCTCACCCTCGTCCGTACGCCCAAGGAGCGGCAGCGCCTGGACACCTACCTCACCGCGCACCGGGTGGACGGCGTCCTGCTGGTCTCCGTCCACGCCGACGACCCGCTGCCCGACCTCCTCGAACGCATCGACATGCCCGCCGTCCTCAGCGGCCGGCGGGACGCCCGCGAATCCGTGCCCTACGTCGACTCCGACAACAGCGGCGGCGCCCGCGCCGCGACCGCGCACCTCCTGGCCCGGGGCCGGCGCGCCGTGGCCACCATCACCGGCCCGCTGGACATGTACGTCGCCCAATGCCGCCTGGACGGCTACCGCCAGGCGCTCACCGAGGCCGGCCACCACCCGGATCCCGCGCTGATCGCCGCCTGCGACTTCACCGAGGGAGGCGGCCGGCGGGCGATGGCCGCCCTCCTCGACCGCCGTCCCGACCTGGACGCGGTGTTCGCGGCATCCGACGTCATGGCCGCCGGCGCCCGCGCGGTCCTGCGCGAGCGGGGCCGCCGGGTGCCCGACGACGTCGCCCTCGTCGGCTTCGACGACTCCTCCGTGGCACGCCACATGGACCCGCCCCTGACCAGCGTCCGCCAGCCGATCGAGGAGATGGGCCGCGTGATGACCCGCGTCCTCCTGGAGGAGATATCCGAACGGAGGCGGGACCGGCCCCACCTCGTCCTGCCGACGGAACTGGTGGTGCGGGCGTCGTCGTGAGGGAGCGGGGTGACGGCCCCGGTTCCTGACCGATGTGCGGCCCGGCGGATGCGTGGACCCGCGTTCCCGGCGGATGCGTGGACCCGCGTTCCCGGCGGATGCGTGGACCCGAGGTCCCGACGGACCCGCGACCCCGCACCCCCCGGACGGGCACCCGCGACTACCCCCCACCCCCCGACACCCCAGCCCCCCGCACCTCCCCCCGGAAGGCCAGCGGCGTCACCCCCGTCCGCTGCCGGAAGAACTTGCCGAAGTTGGCGGCGTCGGCGAAGCCGAGGCGGTCGGCGATGCGGGCGGCGCTCTGGTCGCCGTGGGCGAGCAGCCGCTTGGCCTCCAGGACCACCCGGCGGTCGATGAACTCCTTGGCGCTCACCCCGGTGGCGGACGCGGTGGCCCGGGAGAGGGTGCGCGGCGAGTAGCCGAGCGCCCGCGCGTAGTCGGCGACCTGGCGGCTGTGGGCGAAGCCCCGCTCCACCGCGTCCCGGAACCGCAGGAAGGTCTCCCCGGCCTCACACTCGCCGTCGCCGCCCCGGCCGTCCCCGCCGCCCTCGCCCCCGGGACCGGACATCCGGGCGGCCCGCAGCACCAGGACGGCCAGCAGGTGGCGCAGCACCTCGACGTGCGCTTCCAGGGAGAGGCCGCGCAGCGCCCCGAACTCCTGGTGCAGGTGCTCCAGCGCGCGCCGCGCGGCCCGCGCCTCGACCGCGTCCCCGGGCTGCCGGACGGCCGGGCCGTACCAGTCCTCCACCCGGGCCAGGACCGCCGTGGTCGCGTCCAGGAAGCCGGACTCGAAGAGCACCAGCGTGCCCTCCGCCCCGGCCAGGTCACCGAAGTGGTGCACCTGCCCCGGCCGCACCCACATCCAGTCGCCCGCCGTCAGCTCGTACTCGCGGAAGTCGATGGTGTGCCGCAGCCGCCCGGTGTCCAGGACCAGGAGGTGGTGGAACCCGGGGCGGTGCGGGGTCGCCAGCCCGCAGGCGTCGGCGCGCTCGCGCAGCTCGGCGAGGGTCATCACCTCCACCCCGGCGGGCCGCCCGGCCGGCGCCGAGAAGGCGACCTCCGGAATGTTCTCCTGTCGGTTTTTCACCATCGCCGGTCCCGCGCCTACCCCGAAATGTGCCGTTGCTGCTCCTAGCGTAGAAGTCGTCAGCACCACTGATGACCGAAAACGGAAGCACGTCACAGGAAAGACGTCACCAGACGGCATCCCGCGGAGGACGCCACAGGAAGACGTCCCCCGAAGGACGCCACGTCACCGGAAGACGTCACCGGAAGACGCCGCCGGCAAACGTCACAAGGAACCAGGAGCACCCATCATGTCCAAGATCGCCGTCTACGGAGCCAACGGCACCATCGGCAGCCGCATCGTGAACGAGGCGCTGCGCCGCGGCCACCAGGTCACGGCCGTGGTCCGCGACCCGGCGAAGATCACCGCGACCGACCCGAACCTCACCGTGGCCACGGGCGACGTCCTCGACCCCGCCTCGGTCGCCGCCGTGGCCGACGGCCAGGACGTCGTGGTCAGCGCGGTCGGCGGGGGCGACGGCCCGGGGCACATCGCCACCATCAAGCCCTCGGCCGAGTCCCTGGTGGCGGGCCTGCGCACCCTGGGGGAGGCGGCGCCCCGCCTGATCGCGGTCGGCGGCGCGGGCTCGCTGCGCACGCCGAACGGCAACCGGGTCTGGGACGCGGAGGGGCTGCCGGAGTTCCTGCTGGAGATCATGCACGCGCACGGGGACGCGCTGGAGTACTACCGCACGGTCACCGACGTCCGCTGGACGAACCTCAGCCCGGCCGCCGTGATCGAGCCCGGCGAGCGCACCGGCACCTACCGCGTCGCCCTGGACGACCTGGTCAGCGCGGAGGACGGGACGAGCCGGATCTCGGCGGAGGACTACGCCGTCGCGATCGTGGACGAGATCGAGAAGCCGCGGCACATCGGCGAGCGGTTCACGGTCGGCTACTGACGGCGCCGCCCCCGTTCGCGCGCCCGCACCGCGCGCCACCCACCATCGAGGCCCGGCCCGCTCCCGCGACTCCGGGCCTCGATGCTCCTTTCCCCACGGCGCCCCCGTCCCCCGAAACGCCAGAAGGGCACCCAGCCCCCGCAACGCAGAAGGCCCCCGACCTGGTTCCCCAGGTCGGGGGCCTTCTGGCTCTGGGTGAGTAACGGGACTCGAACCCGCGACATCCTGGACCACAACCAGGTGCTCTACCAGCTGAGCTATACCCACCATGACCGGCGCTTTTTGTTGTGCTTTCCGCACCGGACGAGAAAAAGTGTACAGGGTCGGAAGGGGTGCTCGCTCCCGGCTTCCGGGGTTACCGGGAGCGAGCTGCGTCACTATGGCGACGCGGGGGACACCGCGGGCAGGACGTGCTTGGCCGCGATGGCCTTGGCGGTGTCGGAATCCGGGCCGGGCTGCGGCACGAAGACCGCCTCCCGGTAGTACCGGAGCTCGGCGATGGATTCGCGGATGTCGGCGAGCGCCCGGTGGTTGCCGTTCTTCTCCGGACTGTTGAAGTACGCGCGCGGGAACCAGCGCCGGGCCAGCTCCTTCACCGAGGACACGTCCACGATCCGGTAGTGCAGGTGGCCCTCAAGGGCCGGCATGTCCCGGAGCAGGAAGCCGCGGTCGGTACCGACCGAGTTTCCGCACAGCGGGGCCTTGCCGGGCTCCGGTACGTGCTGCTTGACGTACTCCAGTACCTGCCGTTCCGCGGCTTCCAGCGTCGTGCCGTGGTCCAGCTCGTCCAGCAGCCCGGAGGCGGTGTGCATCTGGCGCACGACCTCGGGCATGGAGGTGAGCGCCTGGGCCGGGGGGCGGATCACGATGTCCACCCCTTCGCCCAGGACGTTCAGCTCCGAGTCGGTGACCAGGGCGGCCACCTCGATAAGCGCGTCGTTCGCCAGCGAGAGCCCCGTCATCTCGCAGTCGATCCACACCATGCGATCGTTCATACGCCTCACCCTACGGGGCGTTCCCGCTGGCTGGGCAGCACCGGGCGACCGCCCGTCCGGCCGAGGGACGGCTCGGCGAGGCGGGAGCCGAAGGTCTCGGGCGCCGGTTTGGCGGCGTCCGAGGAGGCGAGGACGGCGGCGTGCCCGGCCTGGCTCCGGTATCCACCCTGAGTGAGGCCGTTCTGCGCGTGGCTGCCCTGGGGGTGACCCTGGGCAGGCCCGCCCTGGCTGGGGACGCCCGGAGTGTGTCCGGTCTGCCCCAGGTGTCCGAGGTGCCCTGTTCCGTAGGCGAGCTGGCCGTGGCCCGCGGAGGCCGCGGCGAACCGGTCGGCGCCGCCCGGCCCGGTGCGCTCGCCGCGATCGGGCCGTTCGGTGCGGTCCGCGCGTTCGGGGCGCTCCGGTCGCAGCGACGGCTCCGGGGTGCCGTTCTGCGGCCGGCGGGCCCGGTAGGCGGCCCGGTAGGCAGCGGGGGAGGCCCCGAGCTGCCGCCGGAAGTGACCGCGCAGCGCCACCGGCGAACGGAAGCCGCAGCGGCCCGCGACCTCGTCCACCGAGTAGTCGGACGTCTCCAGCAGCCGCTGGGCCTGGAGGACCCGCTGGGTGATCAGCCACTGGAGTGGAGCGCTCCCAGTGAGGGAACGGAACCGCCGGTCGAAGGTGCGCCGGCTCATGTAGGCCCGGGCGGCCAGCGTCTCCACGTCGAACTGCTCGTGCAGGTGCTCCAGCGCCCAGGCGACGACCTCGGCGAGCGGGTCGGCGCCGATCTCCTCAGGTAATGACCTGTCGAGGTAGCGCTGGTGCCCCAAGTCCGACGCGGTGCGCCGGGGCGGTACGACCAGGCGGCGGGCGAGCGCGTTGGCCGCGTCCGCGCCGTGGTCCGTACGGACGATGTGCAGGCACAGGTCGATGCCCGCGGCGGTGCCCGCCGAGGTCAGCACGTCGCCGTCGTCCACGAAGAGCTCACGGGGATCGACGTGGACGGACGGATAGCGCTTGGCGAGCGTCGGCGCGTACATCCAGTGCGTGGTCGCCGGCCGCCCGTCGAGCAGTCCGGCGGCGGCGAGCACGAACGCGCCCGTGCACAGGCCCACGATGCGGGCCCCTTCTTCGTGTGCCCGGCGCAGCGCGTCCAGCGCGGCCGGTGGTGGTGCCTGTGTGATGGACCGCCAGGCCGGTACGACGACGGTGCCCGCGCGGGCGATCGCCTCCAGCCCGTAGGGGGCTGAGAGTTCCAGCCCCCCGGTCGTGCGCAAAGGCGCGTCTTCGCCCGCGCACACAAGTAGTCGGTAGCGGGGAACCCCCGCGTCCTGGCGGTCGATGCCGAAGACCGAGAGCGGAATAGAGCTCTCGAAAATAGGGCCGCCACTGAAGAGAAGCACCGCGACTATTTCGCGGCGTCGTCGGGCGGCGAGCTTGCGTGCGGCATCTGGTACGGCAGCGGAGTCCTGGCTCATGGCGCTTAAGCCCCCCTCGGTCGTCTCGCCCTCTCGGTCCTGCACTGTTCCCCCGCCGTGATTGCCAAGATCGAATCTACTGCGTCCCGTGAGGATGGAGTGCCAAGTTCACCACCCACTGCTAAGTCGATATGGCAACTTGGCGCGAAGCATTCGATCACGAAGGGTTCCACTCGTTGGGCTTGCTGGGAAGTACGCCTCACGCCTCTGCCCATAAGCAGTAGGCCACAACCATGCCGTGCGGTCCTTTCCCCGCAGCTCACGGCGGGGTTAGGGGTCGCTTTTGCCAAGGGATGGGGTTCGGCCTGAAGTTGGCTGAAAACGAACCCGTGCAGGCTTGCGGGCGGGTCATTCCTCCGACGTACGGCCCTCGCCATGGCGTCCGCCGCGGTGTGCTCCGGTGCCCGTCCGGCCGTGCCGGCCGCGGTGCGGGGCCGCCTCCTCGGCGGCCGTCCGGGCCGCGGCGCGCTCGGACTGGCGCAGCAGGGCCCGGCAGGCGCACGTCACCGTCACCAGCCCGACGGCGGTGCCCGTCGCGCCGGCGAAGGAGGAGCCGCAGACGACCAGGACGAGGGGAACCAGGACGCAGCTGAACAGTCCCCAGCGGACGAGATCGCTCACCGCGTCGGCTGGCGTGTTTGACGGACGGCGCACGGCGTCCTCCCTCCGGGCCGGCAGGTACTACAACGCCGGCGGCGGGCAACAGTCACCGGAAGGGGTACGTACGGGGGCAGGCCGGGGCATTGCCATACCGGCCCGGCTCCGGCATGCTCCGGGGAACGTTCGAGGGGTGCCCGTTCCCCTCCGGTCGTTCGCCGTCGTGGCGGACCCTGGGCACCGGGGTGCGGGCGCCGTACTCTTGGCGTTGAGGCTTGGGAAGGGGATTCCCGGTCGTATCGTTCTTCGTTGAACTATGGCTGCCGTCCGCTCGATCAAGCCAGCTCAGTCAACTGTCGGATCAAGTCAATCGCCGCTCCCTGTCCGCATCCTCCTCCCTAAAAGAGGACGTCCTCGCCGAGACATCGATGGCCGGTCACGAATTTCCCGAACCCGCGGACCGCAAGCAGGTCGCCGATCCCCTGGCCGGCCTCCGAGCGGCGGAACAGACACGAAACTCCTGCGACCCCGCCTTCCTGCACGGCGTCGTGGTCGGATTCGACGGCTCGGTGTCGAGCGAACGGGCCCTGGCGTACGCCATCGGCATGGCCCGGCGCTCCGGCTCCGGCCTGATCATCGTGCACGTGGCCAACCGGCTGCCGACCACCGTCTGGGCGGGCTGCGAACCCCCGGTCTTCGTGGACGTGCCGGACCACCGCACCGAAGTCCTCGGGCTGGAGCTGGCCTGCGCCGACTACCTCTCCGAGGTCCCGTGGATCCTCGTCGAGCGCGGTGGGGACATCTGCCACGAGCTGGAGGAGGTCGGCCGGGAGTACGAGGCCGACGCCATCGTGGTGGGGTCCACGCACGGGTTCGTCGGCCGGATCTTCGGCTCGGTGGCGGGGCGGCTGGCGCGGCGGGCCCGGCGGCCGGTGGTCGTCATCCCGTGACGCCGGGGCCGGCGGAGGGCCGGTCTTGAAGGCGGCGGGGCCGGGCGCGTTTTTCCCTGCCGTCCGCGTTCGGGTTTCCGGTGCCGTCCGCGTTGGGTTTCCGGTGCCGCCCGTGTTCGGGACGGCCCCCGCATTTCCGGCGGGCGCGTTTCCCCGGGTGCCTTTGTTTGGGAAAGCAAAGTGTTCGCGGGGTGCCCGTGCGCAAGCGGAGTCACCGGGCGGACGCCCCGTCAGAAAGGGCCCACGCACCCCCTCCTCCCCGCCTGACGCAGCATCACGTCACAGGACGGGCGCACGGGAGCACGCGGCATATCTACCGGAGCGTAGAGGTGGAATGCGGGTTTGCGGAGGGTACAAACCGATCAAGCACGCCGCACGTGCTGCCGGTCGGGAGGTGACGGTTCCCGTTGAGGCGGCATCACCGCCGGTGCCAGGGCGACACCGGCGACGAGGAGGCGGGCCCCCCGCGCGCTTGGTGGCACGCACGGGAGGCCCGCCTTCTCACTGCGTTCGCGGCGGGTTATTCCACCGTCACGGACTTGGCGAGGTTGCGCGGCTTGTCGATGTCGCGGCCCATCGCCAGAGCCGTGTGGTAGGCGAGGAGCTGGAGCGGGATGCCCATGAGGATCGGGTCGAGCTCCACCTCGTTCTTCGGCACGACGATGGTGTGGTCGGCCTTTTCCTGCTCCTGGTGGGCCACGGCGAGGATGCGCCCGCTGCGGGCCTTGATCTCCTCCAGCGTCGCCCGGTTCTTGTCCAGCAGGTCGTCGTCCGGGACGATCGCCACGGACGGGACGTCCGGCTCGATCAGGGCGAGCGGACCGTGCTTGAGCTCGGAGGCGGGGTAGGCCTCGGCGTGGATGTAGGAGACCTCCTTGAGCTTGAGGGAGGCTTCCAGCGCCACCGGGTAGCCGCGCACCCGGCCGACGAACATCATGCTCCGCGCCTTGGCGTACTCCGCGGCCAGCGCCTTGATCTCGTCCTCGCGGCCCAGGACCTCGGCGATCTGCTCGGGCAGCTTGCGCAGGCCCGCGATGATCCGCTTGCCGTCGGCCACCGACAGGTCGCGGATGCGGCCCAGGTGCAGGGCGAGCAGCGCGAAGGCGACCGCCGTGTTGGTGAAGCACTTGGTGGAGACGACGCAGACCTCGGGGCCGGCGTGCACGTACATGCCGCCGTCGGTCTCGCGGGCGATGGCACTGCCGACGACGTTCACGACGCCCAGGACGCGGGCGCCCTTGCGCTTGAGCTCCTGGACGGCGGCCAGGGTGTCGTAGGTCTCGCCGGACTGGCTGACCGCGATGTAGAGGGTGTCGGGGTCCACCACCGCGTTGCGGTAGCGGAACTCGCTCGCGGGCTCGGCGTCGGCGGGGATGCGGGCCAGCTCCTCGATGAGCTGGGCGCCGATCAGGCCCGTGTGGTAAGCGGAGCCGCAGCCCAGGATCTTGACCCGGCGGAAGCCGCGGGCCTCGCGGGCGTCCAGGTTCAGGCCGCCCAGCCGGACGGTGGAGAAGCGGTCGTCGATCCGGCCGCGCAGCACCCGGTCGACCGCCTCGGCCTGCTCGGCGATCTCCTTGTGCATGTAGGTGTCGTGGCCGCCCATGTCGTAGGACTCGGCCTCCCACTCCACCGTGGTCGGCGCGGCGGAGGTGCGCGAGCCCTCGGTGGTGTAGGTGCGGTAGTCGTCGGCCTTCAGGGTGGCCATCTCGCCGTCGTCCAGGGTGATGACCTGGCGGGTGTGCGAGACCAGCGCGGCGACGTCGGAGGAGACGAACATCTCCTTCTCGCCGATGCCCAGGACGACGGGGGAGCCGTTGCGGGCGACGACGATGCGGTCGGCGAAGTCGGCGTGCAGGACGGCGATGCCGTAGGTGCCCTCGATGACGCGCAGCGCCTCGCGGACCTTCTCCTCCAGGGTCGGCGCCTGGGAACGGCCGATGAGGTGGGCCAGGACCTCGGTGTCGGTGTCGGAGGCGAAGACGACGCCGTCGGCGGTGAGCTTGGCGCGCAGCTCGGAGGCGTTGTCGATGATGCCGTTGTGGACGACGGCGACCTTGCCCTCGGCGTCCAGGTGCGGGTGGGCGTTCTCGTCGTTCGGGGCGCCGTGGGTGGCCCAGCGGGTGTGCGCGATGCCGGTGGTGCCCGCGAACCGCTTGGGCAGCCGGGACTCCAGCTCGCGGACCCGGCCCTTGGCCTTGGCGGTCTTCAGGCCGCCGGGCGTCTTGCCGGTGCCCTTGGCGTGGATGGCGATGCCGGCCGAGTCGTACCCCCGGTACTCCAGGCGCTGGAGCCCTTCCAGGAGCAGCGGAGCGACGTCACGCTTCCCGATATATCCCACGATGCCGCACATGTGACCCTCCGAGTGAGCGGTTGATGGAGAACGGTGATGGTTGGTGCTGTGGCGCTGATGGGTGCCCGACGGCCCGGTGGCCCGGTGGCCGCCGTTCCCGGGGCTGGGTCCCGTCGTCACAGTGGCGCCTGACAGGCGGCGCCACTGTGGCGGCGGGACCCAGACGGCGGGGCCGGGGCCGGGCACCGGCCGGGTGCCACGGTTCGTACGATCCCCTCGCTCCGTACGACGCGTGCGACCGGCCGGTGCCGTCCGTCAGCCGTAGACCAGGCGCCGGAGCTGCCGCAGGGACAGCTCGGGCGGCGCCACCGCGCGGTGCGGCAGCTCCTCGGCGATCCGGTCGAAGATCGCGTCGTTGCGCAGTCCGCGGGCCTGGAGCTCGCGGTGGCGTCTGCGGACGTACCCCTCGGTGGACTCGTCGAAGTACGCGAGCACGTCCAGCACCACCCGGGCGGCCTCGCCGCGTTGCAGCGACGTGGTGCGCACCAGGTGGTCGACGAGGTCGTCGTGGGACGTGTGGCAGTTGCCATCACTGCGGTTACGGCGGTCGAGCACCCGTTGATACTGCGGGGTCCCCAGGGGTTTCGCAAGAAATCTGCCCGATATCGGGCAGGCGACACGGAAGCGGCGGTGGTGACCGGTCGGCACCTTGACCGCTCGCAGGGCGCAAGGTAGGCAGAGTGACGTTCCGTCTCGGTTGCTCCACGCCCTGTACGACGTCATCGCAGTCATCGCACGGCACCGCACCGCACGAGGCTCGTCGAAGGGAAGCTCTGTGAGACAACGCAGACTGTTCTGCTCGCTGCTGCTGGTCGCCGCGGCCGGCCTGGGCACCTCCGGGGTCGCCGCCCCGGCCGCACCCGCCGCCCCGCAGGCCCGCGAGCACCGGCCCACCGCTCTCGACCAGGTCATCCCCGCGCCCGCGTCCGTACGGACCGGCAAAGAGACGTACACCATCGGCGAACGGACCCCCATCCGCGTCCCGCACGGCTCGCACGAGGTCCGGCGGGTGGGCCGCTACCTCGCGGACCTGCTGCGCCCACCCACCGGCTACGACCTGCCGGTGACCACCAAGGGCGGCCGGGGCGGCATCGTCCTGCGGCTCGTCGACGGCAAGGGCGCCCACGGCCTGGGGGCCGAGGGCTACCGGCTGCACTCCGACCGCCACGGGGTGACCATCGCGGCGGCCAGACCCGCGGGCCTCTTCCACGGCGTCCAGACGCTGCGGCAACTGCTGCCCCCGTCCGTCGAGAAGCGCACCGAGCAGCCCGGCCCGTGGAAGGTGGCGGGCGGCACGATCACCGACACGCCGCGCTACGGCTACCGGGGCGCCATGCTCGACGTCTCACGGCACTTCTTCACCGTCGAGCAGGTCAAGCGCTACATCGACCAGCTCGCGCTCTACAAGGTCAACCGGCTGCACCTGCACCTCTCCGACGACCAGGGCTGGCGGATCGCCATCAAGTCCTGGCCCCGGCTGGCCGCGCACGGCGGCAGCACGCAGGTCGGCGGCGGGCCCGGCGGCTACTACACCAAGGACGACTACCGGGAGATCGTCCGGTACGCCGCCAGCCGCTACCAGACGGTCGTCCCCGAGATCGACATGCCCGGCCACACCAACGCCGCGCTCGCCTCGTACGCCGAACTCAACTGCAACGGCGTCGCGCCCCCGCTGTACACCGGCACGGCGGTCGGGTTCAGCTCGCTGTGCGTCCCGAAGAAGGTCACGTACGACTTCGTGGACGACGTGATCCGCGAGGTGGCGGCCCTCACCCCCGGCAAGTACCTGCACATCGGCGGGGACGAGGCGCACTCCACCAGCCACGAGGACTACGTGAAGTTCATGGACCGGGTCCAGCCGGTCGTCGCCAAGTACGGCAAGAAGGTGATCGGCTGGCACCAGCTCACCGGCGCGCACCCGATCAAGGGCGCCGTGGCGCAGTACTGGGGCTACGACAAGACCAGTGCCAAGGAACGGCAGCAGGTGGCCGACGCCGCCAAGAAGGGCACCGGGCTCATCCTCTCGCCCGCCGACCGCTCCTACCTCGACATGAAGTACGACAAGAACACCAAGCTCGGCAAGTCGTGGGCCGGCTACGTGGAGGTCCAGCGCTCCTACGACTGGAACCCGGCCACCTACCTTGAGGGCGCCCCGCAGGACGCGATCCGCGGGGTCGAGGCGCCGCTGTGGACGGAGACCCTGTCCACGTCCGCGCAGCTTGAGTACATGGCCTTCCCGAGGCTCCCCGGTGTCGCGGAGCTGGGCTGGTCGCCGGCGTCCACGCACGACTGGAACACGTACAAGCACCGGCTGGCCGCGCAGGCGCCGCGCTGGGAGGCGCTCGGCATCGACTACTACCAGTCGCCGCAGGTGCCGTGGCCGGGGAAGAAGTGAGCCGAGAACCTTTCCGGGCACGTCTGGGCAGCGGACGCTGACCGACGCTGACCAGGCCCCCGGGTGGCGGGTGATCCGCCGCCCGGGGGTACACGCGGACGAAGGGCCGCGTCGCACGCTCAGCTCGTCAGGCCCAGCTCCCGCGCGATGAGCATCCGCTGCACCTCGCTCGTGCCCTCGCCGATCTCCAGGATCTTGGAATCCCGCCACATGCGGGCGACGGGGTACTCGTTCATGAAGCCGTAGCCGCCGTGCACCTGCGTGGCCTCGCGGGCGTTGGTCACCGCGATCTCGGACGAGTACAGCTTGGCGAGCGCCGCCTCCTTCTTGAACGGCTCGCCGTGCACCAGGCGCGAGGCGGCGTCCCGCCAGGCGAGCCGGGCGGTGTGGGCGCGCATCTCCATGTCGGCCAGCTTGAACTGGATCGCCTGGTTGGTGCCGATGGGACGGCCGAAGGCGTGCCGGGTGCGGGCGTAGCCGACCGACTCGTCCACGCAGCCCTGCGCGAGGCCGGTGGCCAGGGCGGCGATCGCGATCCGGCCCTCGTCCAGTATCCGCAGGAACTGCGCGTACCCCCGGCCCTCCTCGCCCAGCAGGTTGCCGACCGGGACGCGGACGTCGCTGAAGGACAGTTCGCGGGTGTCCGAGGCGTTCCACCCGACCTTGGAGTACGGGGCGCCGACCGTGAACCCGTCGGTGCCCGACGGCACGATGATCGTGGAGACCCGCGGGCGGCCGTCCTCGTCGCGGCCGGTGACGGCGGTGACGGTGACCAGGCCGGTGATGTCGGTACCGGAGTTGGTGATGAAGCACTTGCTGCCGTTGATCACCCACTCGTCACCGTCCCGGACGGCCGTCGTCCGGGTGGACCCGGCGTCCGAACCGCCGTCCGGCTCGGTGAGGCCGAACGCGCCCAGCATCTCGCCCGTGCACAGGCGGGGCAGCCACGCGCGCTTCTGCTCCTTCGTGCCGAAGCGGTAGATCGGCATCGCGCCCAGGGAGACCCCGGCCTCCAGGGTGATGGCCACGGAGGAGTCCACGCGGGCCAGCTCCTCCAGGGCGACGCCGAGCGCCAGGTAGTCGCCGCCCATGCCCCCGTACTCCTCCGGGAAGGGCAGCCCGAACAGGCCCATCCGGCCCATCTCGCGGACGATCTCGTACGGGAACTCGTGGCGCTCGTAGAAGTCGCCGATCTTGGGGGCCACGACGTCGTGTGCGAAGGCCTCGACCGTGCGGCGCAGTTCTTCCAGCTCTGGCGAGAGCCGGTGGTCCAGGGTCATGGGTCACTCCTTGTGGGAGAGGGCGCGGAGGGTGCGGGAGGGGCTGGGGCGGCCCAGCCGTTCGGCCATCCACACGCTCGTGGCGGTCAGAAGGCCCAGGTCGACGCCGGTCTCGATGCCCAGGCCGTGGAGCATCCAGACGAGGTCTTCGGTGGCGAGGTTGCCGGTGGCGCTCTTGGCGTACGGGCAGCCGCCCAGGCCGCCCGCCGAGGCGTCCACGGTGGTGACGCCGTGCTGGAGGGCGGCCAGGGTGTTGGCCAGCGCCTGCCCGTAGGTGTCGTGGAAGTGCACGCCGACGCGATTGGTGGGCACGCCCGCCTCGTTGAGGGCGGAGAGCAGCTCCTGGACGTGGCCGGGCGTGGCGACGCCGATGGTGTCGCCGAGGCTCAGCTCGTCGCAGCCCATCTCCAGCAGCGCGCGGCACACCCGGACGACCGCGGCCACCGGCACCGGGCCCTCCCACGGGTCGCCGAAGCACATGGACAGGTAGCCCCGGACGTGCGCGTCCGCCGCCTTGGCCCGCGCCACCACGGGCGCGAACATGGCCAGCGACTCGTCCACCGTGCGGTTCAGGTTGGCGCGGGCGAAGGACTCGGTGGCGCTGCCGAAGACGGCGATCCGGTCCGCGCCCAGCGCCAGCGCGCGGTCCAGCCCGCGTTCGTTGGGGACGAGGACGGGCAGCCGGACGCCCTCCGGCAGGCCGCCCAGCAGCGGATACAGGGCTTCCGCGTCGGCGAGCTGCGGCACCCATTTGGGGTGCACGAAGCTCGTCGCCTCGATGGTGGTCAGCCCGGCCGCCGCCAGCCGGCGGATGAACTCCGCCTTGACCTCTGTGGGGACCACCGTCTTCTCGTTCTGGAGGCCGTCCCGCGCGCCCACCTCGTGGATGCGGACGCGGGGCGGCAGGTTCGGCGCGGGGACGGCCATGGGGAGGCCGGTGGGGAGTGTGCCGGTGGTGCTGGTGGTGTTGGCCGTGCCGGTGGTGTTGGTCGGGCTCGTGTCGCTCGGGCCGGTGGCGCCGTTGGTGCCGGTCGATTCGGGGGACGCGGTCATGAGGCTGCCTCCTCACCGGGGGCCGGGTGCGGGGTGACGACGGCCAGCACCTGGTCCATGGCGACCGTACTGCCGGGCGTCACATCCAGCTCGCTGACGACTCCGTCGTGCGGGGCGGCGATGACGTGTTCCATCTTCATCGCCTCCACGACCAGCAGGCTCTGCCCCGCCGTCACCTCGTCGCCCACCGCCGCCTTGACGACGGTGACGGTGCCGGGCATCGGCGCGGTCAGCGCGTCCGCGCCGTGCGCGCCCGCGCCGCCGGTGAGCGCGGCGGCGACCGGATCGTGCTCGGTCAGGTGCCAGGCCTCGCCGTCGCGGCCGAGCCAGGTGCCGCGCGGGTCGGTGGCGTGGTGGAAGGTGTGGGTGAGGCCGTCGCGGATGAGGGTGACGGTGTTGTCGTTCCCGTTCGCCCCGTTCGCCCTGTTCGCCCCGTCGGTCAGGAGGCGGGCGGGGGTGCCCTCGCCGTCCTCGTCCTCGCCGATCCGCACCCGGGCGTCGGTGGCGCGGCCCCGGACGTGGACGGTCACCGGGTCGTGGCCGGGCACCCGGAAGTGGTGCGCCGTCCAGGCGGGCGTGCCGCCCAGCCGCCAGCCGGAGGGCACGGAGAACGGGTCGGTCCAGCCAGTGCCACTGCCGGTGGGCGCGGGCTCCAGGGCCGCGTGCCGGATGAGGGCCGCCGCGGCGTACACCTCGGCGGGCACCTCGTCCCGGACCAGCCCGGCCGCGTCCCGGTCGATCAGACCGGTGTCCAGGTCGCCGGAGACCACGTCCGGGTGCGCGAGCAGCGCCCGCAGGAAGCCGGTGTTGGTGTCCACGCCCAGGACGGTGGTCCCGGCCAGCGCGGCCCGCAGCCGGCGCAGCGCGGCGGGGCGGTCCGGGCCGTAGGCGATGACCTTGGCGACCATGGGGTCGTACGACGTGCCGACCTCGGTGCCCTCCAGCAGGCCGGAGTCCACCCGTATGCCGTCCCCGGCGGGCTCGCGCAGGGCGATGACCGTACCGGCGGACGGGAGGAAGTCCACCCGGGCGCCTTTCTCGGAGCCGGTTTCCCGGGAGCCCTGGCCGTCCCCGTCGGTGGTGCCGGGCGTCACCCGTGCCGTCTCCGCGCAGACCCGGGCCTCGATGGCGTGCCCCGTCAGCCGGACGCCCTCCTGCCCGTACGGCAGGGGCTCGCCCGCCGCCACCCGGAGCTGCCACTCCACCAGGTCGAGCCCGCTGATCAGCTCGGTGACCGGGTGCTCCACCTGGAGGCGGGTGTTCATCTCCATGAAGTAGAAGGGGCGGGCGCCGTTCCCCTCCGCTTCGGCGGCTCCGGGCACGATGAACTCGACCGTGCCCGCGCCCCGGTACCCGCACGAGCGCGCCGCCTGCACGGCCGCCTCACCCATCGCGGCGCGGGTGGCCTCGTCCAGCAGGACCGAGGGCGCCTCCTCGACGACCTTCTGGTGACGGCGCTGGAGCGAGCACTCCCGCTCGCCCAGATGGATCACCTGGCCGTGACCGTCCGCCAGCACCTGGATCTCGATGTGGCGCGGCCGGTCGATCCACCGCTCCACCAGCAGCGTGTCGTCCCCGAAGGAACCCCGGGCCTCGCGCCGGGCGGCGGCGATCTCCTCGTCCAGCCGCGCGGCGTCCCGCACCAGGCGCATGCCCTTGCCGCCGCCGCCCGCGGACGGCTTGAGCAGCACCGGCATCCCGATCTCGCGGGCGGCCTCGGCGAGCTGCGCGTCCGTCAGTCCGCTGCCCGAGGAGCCGGGGACGACGGGCACGCCGGCCGCCCGCACGGTCTCCTTGGCACGGATCTTGTCGCCCATGAGGTCGATCGCCTCGGCGGACGGGCCGATGAACACCAGCCCCGCGTCCGTCACCGCGCGCGCGAACGCGGCGTTCTCGGCGAGGAACCCGTACCCCGGGTGCACGGCCCGCGCGCCCGTACGGGCGGCGGCCTCCAGGAGGCGGTCGGTGCGCAGGTAGCTCTCGGTCGCGGCGGCCGGGCCGATGCGCACGGCGGTGTCGGCCTCGCGCACGTGCCGGGCGTCCGCGTCCGCGTCGCTGAACACCGCGACGGACCGGACGCCGAGCGCGCGCAACGTCCGGATGACGCGGACCGCGATCTCGCCGCGGTTGGCGACCAGGACGGTGTCGAACATGGTGGCGTGTCCTCTCACAGTCCCCTCACATCCGGAAGACGCCGAAGCCGGGCTCGCCCAGCGGCGCGTTGGCACAGGCGGTCAGGGCGAGCCCCAGCACCTGGCGGGTCTCCAAGGGGTCGATCACCCCGTCGTCCCACAGCCGGGCGGTGGCGTAGTAGGCGCTGCCCTGGGTCTCGTACTGCTCCCGGACCGGCGCCTTGAACGCCTCTTCCTCCTCGGCGCTCCACTCCTCGCCGCGCGCCTCCATCTGGTCGCGCTTGACGGTCGCCAGCACGGACGCGGCCTGCTCGCCGCCCATGACGGAGATCTTGGCGTTCGGCCACATCCACAGGAAGCGGGGCGAGTACGCCCGGCCGCACATGGAGTAGTTGCCCGCGCCGTACGAGCCGCCGATGACGACGGTCAGCTTCGGCACCCGCGTGCAGGCCACGGCCGTCACCATCTTGGCGCCGTGCTTGGCGATGCCACCCGCCTCGTAGTCCCGGCCGACCATGAAGCCGGAGATGTTCTGGAGGAAGACCAGGGGGATGCCGCGCTGATCGCACAGCTCGATGAAGTGCGCGCCCTTCTGGGCCGACTCGGAGAACAGGATGCCGTTGTTGGCGACGATGCCCACCGGGTGCCCGTGCAGGTGCGCGAAGCCGGTGACCAGCGTCGGCCCGTACTCCGCCTTGAACTCCGCGAACCGCGAACCGTCCACGATCCGCGCGATCACCTCGCGCACGTCGTAGGGGGTGCGGGAGTCGGCGGGCACCGCCCCGTACAGCCCCGCCGGGTCCACCGCGGGCTCCTCGGAGGGCCGTACGGTCCAGGGGAGCGGGGCCCGCTCGCCCAGGGAGGAGACGATGGTCCGCACGATGCGCAGCGCGTGCGCGTCGTCCTCGGCGAGGTGGTCGGTGACGCCGGAGGTCTTGCTGTGCACCTCGCCGCCGCCCAGCTCCTCGGCCGTGACGACCTCACCGGTCGCGGCCTTCACCAGTGGCGGCCCGCCCAGGAAGATCGTCCCCTGGTTCCGGACGATCACGGCCTCGTCGCTCATCGCCGGGACGTACGCGCCGCCGGCCGTGCACGACCCCAGGACGGCCGCGATCTGCGGGATGCCCGCGCCCGACATCCGGGCCTGGTTGTAGAAGATCCGCCCGAAGTGCTCGCGGTCGGGGAAGACCTCGTCCTGCATCGGCAGGAAGGCCCCGCCCGAGTCGACCAGGTACAGGCACGGCAGCCGGTTCTCCAGCGCCACTTCCTGGGCCCGCAGGTGCTTCTTGACCGTCATCGGGTAGTACGTGCCGCCCTTGACGGTGGCGTCGTTGGCGACGATCACCACCTCGCGGCCGGAGACCCGCCCGACGCCCGCGATCACCCCGGCGGCCGGCGCGGCCCCTCCGTACAGCCCGTCCGCCGCCAGCGGCGCCAGCTCCAGGAACGGCGAACCCGGGTCCAGCAACGCGTCCACCCGGTCCCGCGGCAGCAGCTTGCCGCGCGCCGTGTGCCGGGCCCGCGCCTTCTCGCCGCCGCCCAGCCGCGCCCCGGCCAGCTTCTCGCGCAACTCGGCGGCCAGCTCGCGGTGCGCGGCCTCGTTGGCCTGCCAGGTCTCGGAGGTGGGGTCGGCGGTGGACTTGAGGACGGGTGCGGGCTGGGTGGCGCGGACGGTTTCGGTCCGCCGGGTGGGCGTGGCGGGCGTCATCGGGTCCCCACGTACGTCATCGGTACGAGCCCCTTTGCATCGGTACGAGCCCCTTCGCTCGGTCGTGCGGTCGCGTTTGCTCGGTCGTGCGGTCGCGGTGATGGCCGCGCGGTGTGGTGGCCGCGCGGGCCGTTGTGGTGGCCGGGTACCCCGGGGTGGTGGGGTGTGGCCGGTGGTGCGGTGGTGGGTGGGGGGCGGGTTTGGGCGGGGTGGGGTGGTGCGCGGGGGGCCTTGTGGGTGCGTCCCCTGGGGGTGCTTTACGGGCGTTCGCCGTTCCGGGAGCGCGCGGCGGGGGACCCGTCCGGTTGGGCGTCCGGTCGGTGCCTCCGGTCAGTGCCTCCGGTCGGTGCGCCCGGGTGGGTGGCGCCTTGCCGGATGGCTTGTGCCGGATGGCTTGTTCCGGTACGTCGCCCCCGTGCGTTGTTCCCGTCCGTCGTCCTTGCCGGTCGTCCCTGTCCGTCGTCCCTGTCCGCTGTCCCCGTGCGTCGTCCCCGTGGTTCGTCCCAGTGCCGGAAGCCCGTCCCCTGGGCCACCGCTGTTAATGGTCGTTAACTTCTTCTTCGGTCAGGTTAACGACTACTAACCCCGCTGTCTAGAATTGATCGCATGAGTAGCGCATCCGCACCGACCAGCCGCCGCGAGCAGATCCTCAGAGAGGCCGCCCGCCTTTTCGCCGAGCGCGGCTTCCACGGGGTCGGAGTGGACGAGATCGGGGCAGCCGTGGGCATTTCGGGCCCAGGTCTGTACCGCCACTTCGCCGGCAAGGATGCGATGCTCGCCGAACTGCTGGTCGGAATCAGCGAACGGCTGCTTGAGGGCGGCCGGGCCCGGGTGGCGGCCGGCGGCGCCGGACCCGAAGCCGTCCTGGACGCGCTGATCGCCGGCCACATCGACTTCGCACTGGACGACCGCCCGCTGATCACCCTCCACGACCGTGAGCTCGACCGCCTGCGGGACGAGGACCGCAAGCAGGTCCGCCGCCTCCAGCGCGAGTACGTTGAACTGTGGGTCGAGGTCGTCCGGGAGGTCCACCCCAAGTGCCCTGAGCCGGAGGTGCGGGCTTGCGTGCACGCGGTGTTCGGTTTGCTCAACTCGACCCCGCACCTGAGTCGGCCGGGGGCGTTGCCGGGAAGGGCGGCTACGGCGGGGTTGCTGCATCGGGTGGCGCGGGGGGCGTTTGGGGCGTTGGGGGATGCGGGGGAGGGGTGAGGGGGTGTTGTTCGCGGGCCGTTGCGCCTGTTATGACGGTCATGTCGGAGTTCTTGGAAGTGAGTAAAAACGGGGGTTGGGCGCTGTAAAGGTGCAGGTCGCGGCCTGTGAGCCCCGCGCGTGCGGGGGTGGTCCCGGTGTCCTCGTATGGGAGCGCGCCGTTCATGAGTGAGCCCCGCGCGTGCGGGGGTGGTCCCCGTTGCGCCCGGAACCGGCTGCGTGGCCGCCAGTGAGCCCCGCGCGTGCGGGGGTGGTCCCGTCGAGCGGATTCCGGCGGAGTAAAGGGCGTCGTGAGCCCCGCGCGTGCGGGGGTGGTCCCCACCCCCGGTCTGCACCACTGCCAGGTGGTCGGTGAGCCCCGCGCGTGCGGGGGTGGCCCCGCCCGTACGTCCTCCGGCCGTCCCTTCCGCATGTGAGCCCCGCGCGTGCGGGGGTGGTCCCGACTGGTACAGCATCCCGTTGACGTGTTTGGCGTGAGCCCCGCGCGTGCGGGGGTGGTCCCCCGTGGCGATCACTGCGCGGGTGACCGACATCGTGAGCCCCGCGCGTGCGGGGGTGGTCCCTGAGATCACACACACAACGCACATGTCAGGGAGTCAGCCCCGCGCGTGCGGGGGTGGCCCCAGGACGTTCGGGCGCCATTTGAGCATGGGCAGGTGGTCCCCGCGCATGCAGGGCTCCCCAACCAGGAGCGGCAATTCCGTTTTCGTCGGCAGCCCGACCCCAACCCCCACCCCATCCGATCTGGACATCCCCAACAACCCCCCGGTAGCTTTCCACCGGCTGAGCAAGCGCTTAATCGGCCGCTGGGTCGGTCCGGTCGGTCGGCCCCATGGATTCCGGTTTCCGGAGGAGGCGAACCGTGCGTCGTACGGTCTACAACGAGGACCACGAGGCGTTCCGCGCGACCATCCGCGATTTCATCGCCGCCGAGGTCGTCCCCGTGTACGACGAGTGGATGGCGGCCGGTCAGGTGCCCCGCGAGTTCTACAAGAAGCTCGGTGAGCTGGGGATCTTCGGTATCGAGGTGCCGGAGGAGTACGGCGGGGCGGGCGAGACCAGTTTCAAGTTCAGCGCCGTCATCAGCGAGGAGTGCGCGCGGGCGGGCGTCAGCTTCGGTGGGTCGAGCGTGCACACCGCACTCTGCCTCCCGTACCTCCTCGCGTACGGCACCGAGGAGCAGAAGCGGCGCTGGCTGCCGCCGTTCGTCTCCGGCGACATGATGATGGCCATCGCCATGACGGAACCCGGCACGGGCTCGGACCTGGCCGGCATGAAGACCACCGCCAAGCTCTCCGAGGACGGCACGCACTACGTCCTCAACGGGGCCAAGACGTTCATCACGGGCGGCGTCCTGGCCGACCGCGTCATCGTCTGCGCCCGGACCGCGCCGCCGTCGCCGGAGGACCGCCGGGCCGGGATCACGCTGCTCGTCGTGGACACCACGTCCGAGGGCTACACGGTCGGCCGCAAGCTCGAAAAGCTGGGTCTGAAGACGTCCGACACCGCCGAGTTGGCGTTCTCCGACGTGAAGGTGCCCGTCGAGGACCGCCTCGGCGAGGAGGGGAAGGCGTTCTCCTACCTGGGCCAGAACCTCCCGCAGGAGCGGCTGAGCATCGCGGTCGGCGCGTACGCCCAGTCCGCCGCCGCGCTGGAGTTCGCCAAGGCGTACGTCCAAGAGCGCGAGATCTTCGGCAAGGCGGTGGCGACCTTCCAGAACACCAAGTTCGTGCTGGCCGACTGCAAGGCCGAGGTGGACGCGATGGAGGCGGTCGTCGACCGGGCGCTGGAGGCCCACGACGCGGGCGAGTTGACGGCGGCCGACGCCGCGTCCGCCAAGCTGTTCACCACCGAGCGCGCGGCCGTCGTCATCGACAAGTGCCTTCAACTGCACGGTGGTTACGGGTACATGTCGGAGTATCCGATCTCCCGGCTGTACGCCGACACGCGCGTGTCGCGCATCTACGGCGGCACGAGCGAGGTCATGCGCTCGATCATCGCCAAGTCGATGGGCCTGTAGGCCGGCGCGGACCGATCACCCGTGAACGACACCCCGCCACCAGGGCGCGCCGCCCCGGTAAACCCCGTGAACGACGCGCTGCGCTCCCTCCTCGATCTGCTCGACCTGGAGCGGATCGAGGAGGACATCTTCCGCGGCCTGTCCCGCCCGTCCCTCGTCCCGCGCGTCTTCGGTGGGCAGGTCGCCGCACAGGCGCTGGTCGCGGCCGGGCGGACGGTTCCCGACGACCGTCCGCCGCACTCCCTGCACGCGTACTTCCTGTGGCCCGGCGACCCCGGCGCGCCCATCGTCTACACCGTCGACCGGCTCCGCGACGGCCGGTCCTTCACCACCCGCCGGGTCGTCGCCGTCCAGCACGGCCGCGCGATCTTCCACCTGACGGCCTCCTTCCACGCGTACGAGGAAGGGCTGGCGGACCAGGAGCCGATGCCCCACGCGCCGGACCCACTGACGCTTCCCACCGCCGAGGAACTGCTGCCCCGGTACGCCCACCGCTTCCGCGGCCCGGACGTCCTGCGGCGGATGCTGGAGGCGCGTGCCGCCGTGGACCTGCGGTACGTGGACGCCCCGCCGTTCGGCAGCGTGGGCGAGCCGCGCGCACCGCGTTCGCAGGTCTGGTTCCGCACACAGGGCAAGCTCGACGGCGATCTCGACCGGCCGTTGCTGCACCTGGGCCTGGTCACGTACGTCTCCGACATGACGTTGCTGGACTCGGTGCTGCTCGCCCACGGCCGGGGCGGCTGGACGGTCGGCGACGTGGTCGGGGCGAGTTTGGATCACGCGATGTGGTTCCACCGCCCGCTGCGTGCCGACGAGTGGCTGCTGTACGACCAGGAGTCGCCGACCGCCCAGGGCGGTCGCGCGCTCGGCCAGGGACGGATCTTCACGGCCGATGGGCGGTTGGTGGTGTCCGTGGTCCAGGAGGGCGTCGTCCGGGCGCCTCGGAACCGGGCGACGAGCTGAGAGCGGGCGTCACAAGGACGCAAGGACGCAAGGACGCAAGGACACAGGGGCACAGGGGCACAGGGGCTCAAAGACACAGGAGCACCCTCACCCGTCCTCCTCCGTCCCCACCAGCCCCGCCATCCTCTCCGCCGCCCGGGCCGCCGCGTCCGCGCAGCAGTTGTTGAACAGCAGGTGCACCTCGCGCGCCCGGTCCGCCAGCAGGCGGACGCGCGGCAGCCATTCGGTGAGTTCGTCGGCGGTGTAGTCGTGCCGGAAGCGTTCCTCCTTGGTGCCGGTGGCCCACGCGGGGTTGCGGCCGTGGAAGCGGACCACCGCCAATTCGGCGGAGGACACCGGCGTGACGGGCGGCAGGGACGAGGGCAGGCCCTGGACGGTGTCCACGGCCGTGAACGTGGCGTCGAGGTCGTCCAGCAGATCCACGGTGCGCGCCAGCCGCTCGGGGGCGAACCACCCCGGGTGCCGGAACTCCACCGCGACCCGTAGCCCCGCGCAGCGGGCGCGGCACGCGGCCACCGTCTTCTCCGCCGCCCGGCCCGGCGCCAGCCAGGGCGGGAACTGGAGCTGCACCGCGCCCAACCGCCCGGCAGTGTGGAGCGGTTGCAGCGCGCCCACGAACCGGCCCCATAGTTCGTCCGCCACCTCGTCGGGCACCCCGCCGGGCCGCACGTGCGTGGTCCGCCGCCCGTTCCTCGGCACCGCTTCCCGCAGCTCGCGCGGCAGCGCGGACACCGGTGTGGGATGCCCGGTGAGCAGCGAGAACGTCTTGACGTCGAAGACGAAGCCGTCCGGCGTGCGCTGCACCCACAGACGGCTGTTGCGTTCGCTGGGCAGGGCGTAATAGGTGGCGTCCACCTCGACGAGCGGCAGCCGCGAGGCGTAGTGCCGCAGCCGCGCCGCGGCGTCGGACGCCACGGTCCTCGGGTACCAGGCGGAGGAGGTCAGACGGGGGTCGGTCCACGAACAGGTTCCGGTGAGGATGCGTGCCATGGGGGCGCGGCTACCCGGTATGCGGCGGTTATCCGTGTCCGGTGGTTGTCCGTGTGCGGCGGCGGCGATCTGTGCGGCGGGGCTCGTACGGAGGAAGGACGGCCGACCGACCCCGAAACACGAGCCCGGCCACCCACCGCCCTCAAAAGAGCCACCGCCCTCAGAAGAGCCCCACCGCCCCTCTCAGAAGAGCCACCGCCCTCCCCTTAGAAGAGCCCCGCAGCCCTCAGCCCTCAGAAGCGCCCCGCAGCCCTCATCGAAGCCTCAGGCCCCTCATCTCAGCCCCGCCGCCCCCAGCAGATAAGCCGTCAGCGGGTCGTAGTAACGCGGGCTCAGGACATGGTCGTCCAACGGAATCGTCACCTGCACCGTCCCCTCCGCCTCGGCGAGGAACAGGGCCGGGTCGTTGCAGTCGGCGAACCCGATGGCGTCGATGCCGCGTTGGCCCGCGCAGCCCGCCCAGCCGTGGTCGGCCATGACGAGATCGGGGAGCGGCTGGCCGCTGCCCTCCAGGGCGTCCAGGATGGCGGCCATCGGCGCGGGGGAGTGGGTGTGCCACAGTGTGGCGCCGCGTTCCTGCACGGCCACGTCGGCGATCTGGTAGACCATGCCCTCGTCCGCGCGGAGCCCGTCCGGCACGACGACGATGTCGCAGCCCGCCGCGCGCAGCGCCTCGGCGACGGCCCGGTGGACGTCCATCAGGCCGCCCGGGTGGCCGGTGGCGAACAGGACCCGCTGCCGCCCGGCGGCGGCCTTGCGCAGCACCATCGCGGCGCGGTCGAGGGCGTCGATGGTCAGCATCGGGTCGATGGTGTCCTGGCCCTGCCGGTGGTCCGGGTCGTCGCTGACGCCGCAGCGCTCCGCCATGACGGCGAGCACGTCCTGTTCGTCCGTCCAGCGGTCGCCGAATTCCAGACCGAACCAGTAGTGGCGGTTGCCGTTGGCGAGTTTCCGGTAGTGGTCGAGGTTGTTCTCGCGGGGGGTGGCGACCTCGCCGGCGATCCGGGTCCGTACGAGGTGGTCGACCAGTTCGGCGCGGCTCGGGGCCGGCGGCAGTATCGGCATGGGGTCATTGTCCCTGACACACCTCGGGGTGGACGGGATGTCCAGCTCCCTCCGGCGTGGTGGCGGAAATGTCCATGGGCCAGGCCGCCCGCCTTCCCTACCCTCACCCCCATGACCGCTGCTTCCGCTGCTTCCGCCGCTGCCCAGCCCGCCCGCGAGCCCGTGGGCCCCGTCGACTCCTCCCGCATCCCGCGCTACGCGGGCCCGGCCACCTTCGCCCGGCTGCCCCGCCTCGACGAGGTGGGCACGGCGGACGTGGCCGTCGTCGGCGTCCCGTTCGACACCGGCGTCTCCTACCGGCCCGGCGCCCGCTTCGGCGGCAACGCCATCCGCGAGGCGTCCCGCCTGCTGCGCCCGTACAACCCGGCGCAGGACGCGTCCCCCTTCGCGCTCGCGCAGGTCGCGGACGCCGGCGACATCGCCGCCAACCCGTTCAACATCAACGAGGCCGTCGAGACCATCGAGGCCGGCGCGGACGCCCTCCTGGACACCGGCGCGCGCCTGATGACGCTCGGCGGCGACCACACCATCGCCCTGCCCCTCCTGCGCTCGCTCGCCAAGAAGCACGGCCCGGTGGCGCTGCTCCACTTCGACGCGCACCTGGACACCTGGGACACCTACTTCGGCGCCGAGTACACCCACGGCACGCCGTTCCGCCGGGCCGTCGAGGAGGGCATCCTCGACACCTCCGCCCTCTCGCACGTCGGCACGCGCGGTCCGCTGTACGGCAAGAAGGATCTGGACGACGACGCGAAGATGGGCTTCGGCATCGTCACCTCCGCCGACGTGATGCGGCGCGGCGTGGACGAGGTCGCCGACCAGCTCCGGCAGCGCATCGGCGACCGGCCGCTGTACATCTCCATCGACATCGACGTCCTGGACCCGGCGCACGCCCCCGGCACCGGCACCCCCGAGGCCGGCGGCCTCACCTCCCGCGAACTGCTGGAGATCGTGCGCGGCCTGTCCTCCTGCAACCTGGTCTCCGCCGACCTGGTGGAGGTCGCCCCGGCGTACGACCACGCGGAGATCACCTCGGTGGCGGCCTCCCACACGGCGTACGAGCTGACGACGATCATGGCCCGGCAGATCGCGGCGGGGCGCGGGGAGGGCTGAGGCTTCGGGGGATCGGGGGCCTGTCGGGCGGGGGTCCTGGCGGGCCGGGGTTCCGTTGGGCGGGGGTCCCGTCGGGTCGGGGACCCGTCAGGCTGGGGTCTCGTCGGCTCGGGGGCCCGTCGGCTCGGGGTTCCGTCAGACCGGGACTCCGGCCTGACGGGGCTTCCTCCGAGCGGGCCGAACCTGACGAAAAACCTCCCCAGGTCCAGACCAGAATCCGTCAGGTACCGCACAACAAGGTGCGTACCGCCCGCCGCCCTTCGGTCATTTCCGTTCACGCCCCTTCTGGCTCAGTCACCCCACGGACGATGCTGACGTGGCTCGCCGTGACCCATCGGTCACGGCCGTCACTCTCGTTCGGGAGGTTCGGTGGCCAGGCGTTCCGCACCACGTAGCAGACGTTCCGCACGATCCGCACGATCCGCACGTTCGCCGCGTTCCGCACGTTCACCGCATGCCGCACGTTCCGCGGATTCCGCACCACGTACGGGCACACCCCCAAGGGCCGCCGCGGCGATCGCCGCCGCGGCCCTCCTCGCCGGGCTGGCCGCCCCGCAGGCGTTCGCGGCATCACCGTCCGCCGAAGCCGCCCCCGACCCGGTGCCGGGCATCGTCGCCGGGGA
The DNA here is from genome assembly GCF_040611095.1 of Streptomyces sp. NPDC003077. Lineage (NCBI taxonomy): Bacteria > Bacillati > Actinomycetota > Actinomycetes > Kitasatosporales > Streptomycetaceae > Streptomyces > Streptomyces sp. NPDC003077. The sequence continues at coordinate 136,161 of NZ_JBEXNM010000015.1, forward strand.
CGGCACCGCCACCCCGCGCCTGGTCACGGGCCTCGCCGAGAAGGCGGCGGGCGGCAGCGCGGAGGCCGCGGCCCGCCGGCACCTCGCCGCGCACCCCGACCGGTACCACGTCGCCACCGCCCCCGCCGACCTCGCCGCCGTACGGACCGAGGGCCGCACCGTCCGCTTCCAGCAGCGGCACCACGGCATACCGGTGCTCGGCGCCCAGTACCTCGTCCACTTCGCGGGCAGCGGGGACGAGCGCCGGGTCACCGGCACCGGCGGCGCCTTCTACACGGGCCTGGCGGCGCCGACCACCGCCACCGTCCCCGCCGCCGCCTCGCGCGGCATGGCGCTGGCCACCCTCACCGACCCCCGCACCCGCGCGGACGCCTCCGTCACCGAGCACGGGCTCGTCGTCCTCCCCGGCGGCACGGGCCGCCTGACCCGCCACTACACGCTGCGCGCCGTCGAAGCGGCCTCCGGCGAGCCGGTGCTGCGCGAGGTGTACGTGGACGCCACCGTGGGCGGCGTCGCACTGACCTACGACAGCGCACAGCGCGGAGAGGCCCCGGCCACCGCCGGAAGAGCGGAAGCCCGCAGCGCGCAGCGCGGCGAGAGCCCGGCCACCGCCGGAAGAGCGGAGGTCCGCAGCGGGCAGCGCGGCGAGGCCCCGTCCGCCTCCGGGAGAACGGAAGCCCGCAGTGGTCAGCGCGGCGAGAGCCCGGCCACCGCCACCGGCACGGACGTCCACGGCAAGCCCGCCACGTTCGACGCCGCCAAGCAGGACGACGGCTCGTACCGCATGACGGACCTCACGCGCGGCGCCCGCATCGACACCTACGACGCCGACGGACGCGACTACGGCGACTTCCTGGGCGAGATGCCCGCCGGGCTCACCCCCGTCACCAGCCCGGCCCCCGCCTTCCCGGAGGCGGCCGGGACCTCCGGGGCCGTCAACGCGCACATCAACGCCGCGAAGGTCCACGACTTCTACAAGTCCCGCTTCGGGCGCGACGGCCTGGACGGCAAGGGCGGGACGATCACCTCGGTCGTCAACGTGACCAGCCGGGGCCGTCCGTACGCCAACGCCTTCTGGGACGGGACGAAGATGGTCTACGGCGGCGGGGGCACCTACCTGCCCTTCTCCGCCTCCCTGGACGTGGCGGGCCACGAGATGACCCACGGCGTGATCACGCACACCGCCAACCTGCTCTACCTCAACCAGTCCGGCGCCCTCAACGAAGCGCTCGCCGACTACTTCGGCAACGCCATCGAGGTCGAGTCCAAGGGCCTGGCCATGTCCGACCCGCGCGCCGGGCTCCTCGGCGAGGACCTGTGCCGCACCGGCACGCCGGAGAAGTGCGCGATACGCGACCTCAACGACGGCCGTAGCACCACCAAGGACTACCTCGGCGTCACCGTAGACAACGACAACGGCGGTGTACACCTCAACTCCACGATCTTCTCCGGTGCCCTGTGGGACGTGCGCGAGAAACTGTCCCCGCGCACCGCCGACCAGGTCGTCTACACCGCCCTGAGCGAGTACCTGACCCCGCTGGACGACTTCGTGGACGGCCGCAACGCGGTGCTCGCCGCCGCCGAGGCCAACGGCCTGTCCCGCGCCGAACTGCGCACCATCGCCCGCGCCTTCGACGCGCACGGCATCCGCGAGGGCTGGCAGCGCCACATCGGCATCGACAGCCGCACGGTCCTGCCGAACATCACCGACACCATGGGCGCCCCCTCCGCCGCCCACGGCCGGTGGGTGATGTCCAACTCCGACGCCACCGGCAACACCCTCCCCGCCGTCTACACCGGCCGCACCGACGGCAAGGGCAAGGTCCGCCGCCTGAGCCCGGACGACGGGCGCTGGCACGCCTGGGCGGCCACCGACGGCAAACGGGCCGTGTGGATGGCGTACGGCGCGGTGGCGGGCGGTGAGTGGGGCATGGAGGTGCTGACCCGCGAGCTGGCCGGCGGCCCGATCCGCAGCGTCTTCCGCACCGCCACCGGCCAGCCCGGCGAACTGCGGATCTCCGGCGACGACATCGCCTTCCAGCTCCTGGACTACGCGACCGGCCAGGCCACCGTCCGGCTCTCGCGCGCGGGCGCGCCCGCGACCGCCGTCCCGCTGCCGGACGGCCACCAGGCGTGGGGAGTCACCCTGCGGAACGGGAAACTCGCCTGGTCGGAGTACTGGAGGGCCGAAAAGGGCACCCTCTTCGTCCCCACCGTCTACGACATCGCCCGCGGCAAGGTCACCGCCCAGCACCTGCCGCAGGACACCACCGGCGCCACCTCCCCGCTCGCCGCGTACACCGTCCTCGCGGGCGGCGAACTCCTGTGGATCGAACGGGGCCGGGCCGCCACCGACCGCAGTGCCATACGGGCGGGCGCGCTGGACAGCACCCGCGTCCGCGACGTGCTGCCCGCCACCTCCCCGCAGGCGCCGCGCAGCACCCTCGTCACCGCATCCGACCAGGCCGTGACCTACGTCGAGGTGCCGGAGGGCACGGGCATGTCCAACGCCAATCTCACCAAGCTCCACCAACTCCCCCTCAAGGGCGGCCAACCCGCCCGCCTCTCCTGCGACCGCGGAACCCAGATCCGCGCGACCGCCGACACCGGGCGGGCCGTGCTGTGGCTGGACGGGACGGGTGGCCAGACCGACCTGGTGACGCGCTCCGGGCCGGTGCGGGGCGGGTGCCGGTGAGACGTCGGCTCTGATCGTTACGGACGAACCCGGGCCCGGGGGAGATACCTCGGGCCCGCGTCGCGTGGGGAGATACGTCGAGCCCGCGTCGTTGGGGATACCTCGGGCCCGCGTCGTTGGCGGGTACCTCGGGCCCGTGCCGCCACATCCGCTCACATCCGGGAATTCCCGCCCCACGAGCTCCGGCAGGCGTAAGTTGCCGCACTGTGAAACACGCGGCCACGCACGATCACGATTCCCCCAACCAGAGCGCTGACCAGAGTGCCCACCGGAATGCCGACCAAAGCACCCACCGGAGTGCCGGCCAAAGCGCCGACCAGAGTGCCCAGCGGAATGCCGACCGAAGTGCCGAATGCACCGACCGGAATGCGGGTGCGGCCCTCCTGCGGGACGGTTACGCCCACCTGCCGGGACGCCTGCGAGCCGACCTGATCGCCACCTTCCGCCAACTGGCCGACGAGGCAATCAACAGCCTGACGACGGAACACCTGCGCCGTTACGCCCACCACGGCAGCATGATCGCCCTCGATTACCGCGACCCGCGCGTGGCGGATTCCCTCATCCACCCCGATATCCGATCCGCTTTCACGCGATTGGGGCTCGCCGACGTCCGCTGGCTCAGTGGTTACGTCATCGGGAAACCCGCGCATTCCCCCGCCCTGTGGTGGCACCAGGACTGGTGGGCCTGGAACGAGGACGTCTCCCACGCCCCGCTCGCCCCGCAGATCTTCCTCATGGTCTATCTGGACGACACCTCACCGGAAAACGGCTGCCTGCGCGTCATCCCGGGCAGCCACCGGCGCGGCCATTTCCTGCACGGCGTCCTCCCCCCGGCCCACGGCGAGGAAATGGAGCGCCTCGAAGCGGACCATCCCGCATACGCCCACCAGAACGGAGAACGCGACGTGCCGGTACGGGCCGGCGACCTCGTCGTCGGCGACGCCCGCCTCCTGCACGCCACCCACCCCAATCGCACCGACAAACCCCGCCGGTGCGTCACGCTCTGGTACCTCCCGGACTTCTCCCGCCTCCCCGCCGGATTCCGCCACTTCTACAGCCAACACCCCAGCCAGCCACCCGCCGGAGCCTGCGGAAAGGACGCCCCGAGCGCCGCCCTGATCCCCTGGCTGCCCGATTACCAAGGGCCCCCGGCCCCGGCACCGGAATTCAACCGGTCCCCATCACCACGCGCAGGCGCTTGACCGGCATCCGCGATGGCCTCACTCTTCCGGCTTTCGTACGAGAATCCGCCGGTAGGTGAGGCACCGCCGCGCGTACAACCGCAGCGTCACGTTCACCGCCGCCACGAAATGCTCGACGAGTAGGTCCCCGCGTATCGGCGGCGCCGGGTCGCCCTCCTTGCCCACGGGCCAGTCGCCTTCCACCCGCCCGGCGAAATGCTCCCGCATGACCCGCTCGAAGTGACGGGTCATGCTCAGCCGTCCGACCCGGCCGAAGTCGTGCACCAGCTCCAGCGGCAGGAAACCCGCCGCCAGCAGTTCGGTCTCCACCCGGTCGGTCCGGGCGAACGACGCGAACTGGAAGTGCTCGGCCAGCTCCGTCAGCTCCGCTCCACCCGCCAACGGCGTGAGCATCCAATCGTCGAGTACCAGGCAACCGCCGTGCCGCAGGGCCCGGAAGACGCTCCCGTACATGGCCCGGTGATCGGCCACCTGGTACAGCATGTTGATGCTCACGGCCGCGTCGAATTCCGCGGTGCCGAGACCCAGTTGGCAATCCGCCAGGCGAATGGAAACGGTCCCGGGCATTGAGGGCTTGGCCTCGCTCCCCAGCGCGTTCAATTCCACCGCACTCGCCACATGAACCGCCGACGTGCTGACGCCGCTCACCACCGCCCCGTACTCCCGCGCGAGCAGCCGCGCCGGACCGCAGATTCCACACCCGATGTCCAGCACACGGTCACCGGGTTTCAGCCCCGCCATCCGCCCCACGGCCCGCACGTGTTCGGCGGCGCCGTCGTACCAGCGGTTTCCGTCCGCCCACATGGCGTCGTCGTCCACCATCGGCGGATGCAGCATGTCCCGCGTCAGATACGCGAGAATTCCGGCACCCGGACAACCCACCCGGGACCCGATCGGATCGGCGCCGTAATGCCCCGGGTCGACGGCGCCGTTGACCATTCCCCCTGCCATGGTGCGCACCGCTCACGATCCGCGCCGCATGATCCGCGCCTACGCGCGGAACCCCAGCGACGCGACGTACACGAAGTTCTCCGACTGGTTCGACAGCCGCACGAAGACGAAATCGTCGTACAGCCCCGGCGGCACTTCGGTGTCCACGGTGATGCGGACACTCACCCGGTGCGGCGCCTGGTGTCCGGTGAAATCCACCGGCACTTCCTGGTGGTTGTTGTCCGCCGTCGTCAGGCGACGGCTCGCCAGCACCGTCCGCTGGAAATGCCCCGGCTTGTTGGGCTCCGGCTCGAACAGGAACACCTGCACCAGGTGTCCCGGATATCCCGCGAAGGTCCGCACGTCCTGCGTGTCCACGGTCAGTGTGGTGGTGTTCGGCCCGGAGGGCACCGTACGGATCACCGTCACCGGGATTTCCACGGCCAGTCCGCTGTATGCGGCATCCGCGTACACACCGGGTTCGTCACCCAAATGGACACGGCCCTGCCAGATCAGTTCCGATTCGGTGGTCTGCATGGCACGACTCCTTTCCCGAGTCGGCGCGGTGGTGGGGGGATGGTCCCACCGCCGTGCCGAGTCGGCCAGGAGTCGGCCGGGTTCCGCATCTCGTACGTGACGTTCCTCCCGGCCACGCGAGCAGTTGAGCGGTCAGTCACCGCACCTGCCCCATGGACGGGTGCGTGGCCCAGGGATACGGGCGAAGCCGTTCCCCTGGGCCACGCCAACGGAGAGAAGATCGTCCATCGGGACGACGCCCCTCCATATCGCTGCTGCCACGATGAAGAAATGCCGTCCAAGCGTCATGCCCTCATCACGCAGCTCGCCCCGATTCCGCACCTGACGTTCCGGCAACCGCCGGGTAAATGGCCGGGCTATGCCGTGGCCGTATGGGGAGTCTTGTTCGCGATCCCCAGTTTCGTCTGGGCGATGGGCAGCACCTTCGGCGCGGAGTCGACGGTGTCGCCCTCGCTGGTGAAACTCGCCCGGGACGGCGTGCCGTGGTTCATGGCCGTCCTGTGGGTGACGGGTTTCCTCAAGCTCGTCGGCGCCCTGATAGGCATCGGCCTGACGCGGGTGCGCGGCCTTCGGATGAGCCGTCTGCTGGTGTTCTGCGGAGGCGGCGCGGCCGTCCTGCTCGCCTGGCACGGCGGGCTTTTTGTCGTTCACGGTGTGCAGGTGGAGGCCGGGTTCGTCGCCGTCGAGCCTGGCCTGCTCGGGCTGACCCGTTGGTACCTCTACCTGTGGGGCCCGTGGTTCGTCGCCGGCGGCCTGGCCTTCGCCGCCGCCACGGTGCGGTACGTCCGCCGGTACGACGACCACCGCGCGCTGCGGATCTACGGAGCCGTGGGCGCGCTCGGCGCCCTGCTCCTCTCGTTGGCGTCGTCGATTACCGGGATCGGCTGACGGCGGTTGCCGGGCGCCGGTTGGCAGCGGTTGCCGGGCGTCGGTTGGCGGCCGTCACGGGTGAGGCCGTGGTCCGTCTTCCTCGGGCTCGTCCCGCAACTCGAACCAGACGCACTTGCTCGTCGGGCAGACCCCGCCGTGCCAGACGGTGCCCCAGGCGGCGGCGAGTTCTTCGACGAGGAGCAGGCCGCGCCCGCGCTCGGAGTCCCCGAGGGCGGTGTGGCGGGCGGTGGGGATGCCGCGCGGGTCGTCGTCCCGTACGGATACCAGGAGTTGATCGCCGCGCACGGTGGCCTCCAGCAGGAGAAGCGGGACCGTGGTGTGCATACAGACGTTGGCGACGATCTCTGAGACGAGCAGGCGCGCGGTGTCGATGAGCGACGGATGGTCGGTGGCCATCAGGACGCCGGCCACCAATTCGCGGGCGACCTTGGCGGTTTCGGGGGTGTTGGGGGCCCGCATCTTGTAGGTGCGGGTGGGCGTTGAGTCTGGCATGGAGACTCCCGGTGGGATCGCGTGGGAACGCAACTTCCGACACCGCCGTGTGTGACGGTGCGATCACAGAACGTACGGTACAGTCGTGTACCGGTACATGGTTCGGTGCGTAATTCCCCCGGAAGAGTGGGCTGTTGAGATAGATAAGCGATTGGCTTGTTGCAGCTTCGGAGGAAGCCATGCCACCCAGGGACACACCGACTGCCCGGCAAGCTCGCCTGGGCGCGGAACTGAGGAAGCTCCGCGAGAAAGCGGGCCGCACTGCCCGAGAGACCGCAGGGCTTCTCGGCGTTGATCAAGCGCGGGTGAGCAATATCGAGTCAGGCCGCATGGGTATCGGCGAGGAGCGGATCAGGCGACTCGCGGCGTTCTACTCCTGCGGGGATGGAGCGCTGATCGACGCCTTGTGCGCCATTGCCAGGGAGCGCCGTGGTGAGCACTGGTGGGACGAGTATCGGGGAATCCTGCCGCCCGCGTTCTTGGACCTGGCGGAGCTGGAGCACCACGCCACGTACTTGCGCTCGTCGCAGATCGTTTGCGTTCCGGGGATCTTGCAGACCGAGGGCTACGCACGGGTGCTCTTCAGCGAGGCGGTGCCACTCCTTCCGCCGGAGGAAGTCGATGCTCGGGTCGGACACCGCATGCGCCGCCGAGTGATCTTGGAGCGCGATGATCCTCCGCCGTTTGTGGCGATCGTGCACGAAGCCGCCTTGCGCATGCGTTTTGGCGGTCGCAAGGTAATCGGAGAACAGCTTGAGTGGCTAATGGAAGTGAGCTGCTGGCCGAAGGTGACGCTACTCATCATTCCTTTCGCCACCGAAGAGTTCGTGGAGGTAACGCAACCGGCTCTCTACGCGGGGGGTGTCGTACCGCAATTGGACACAGTTCAGTTGGACCTACCGTTCGGCGGAGTGCACCTGAACGCGGAAGCCGAACTGGACCGGCATCGGAAGCTGCTCGACAACGCGGAGGCGGTCGCGTTGCTTCCCGAGGCGTCCCGGCAGCTCATCCATCACATCGCACGGGAACTATGAGGTGACGAAGCATGAGTGATGCCTTGTGCTGGCAGAAGTCCTCCTACTCGGGTGGCAATGGGCCGAACTGCCTTGAGATCGCGTGCCGGGATGGCTTCTTCCTGGTGCGGGAGAGCGATGAGCCCGCAACGGTGCTCATTGTGGGGCTGTCGAGTCTTTACGCGCTTGTGCACTTCGTGAAAGGTCACTCACCATGCGAAGGCTGACCCAGGAGTCTCTACGGTGGCAGAAGTCGTATTTTTCCGGCGCGGCAGGGGAGAACTGCGTCGAAATGGCGAACTGGGAACGGTCCTCCCTGTCTGATGCCGGAGAGGAAGGTGGCGTTGGGGTCGGCCCGGCAGTCGTGCTGCGTGAAAGTGATGAGCCAGGCGTAATCCTCGTTGTCTCAGTAGCGAGTACGCGAGAGCTTGTGAAGAGCCTGAAATCCGGTATGAACCAATGACCTACGCGATGGTGAGGGAAAGTGAGGGAGGCGGCGCATGGCGGAAGTCCTCGTTCTCGGGATGTGAAGGTCCAAATTGCGTGGAGGCGGCGCGCCAAGGCGGTGTCGTTCAGCTGCGGGAGGGCGACGCGCCGGCCACCATCCTCCATGTCTCTCCCGAAAGCTTTGAGGGCTTTGTCGGCAGCTTGAAGAACGGGCGAATCGTGGTCCGGTCATAACAAGCAGGAAAGCGATGAGGGCGGTACCGATCGGTACCGCCCTCATCATGTTTCAGCCCTACCTCACAGGCTCAGCTCCGGGTGCAGGTCCTTCATCCGGACGACCTGACGGCCACGAGCCGCCAGCGAGGTCAGGACCAGGGCGCCGACCGTGAAGGCGCCCAGGACCGCGAAGCCCTGCCAGACGATGGCCAGGTCACCACCGGTGATCAGGCGGCGCAGGCCGTCGACCACGTAGCTCATCGGCAGGAACGGGTGCAGCGCAGAGAAGAAACCGGGGCTCGTCTCGACCGGGTAGGTGCCGCCCGCCGAGGTGAGCTGGAGCATCAGCACCACCAGTGTCAGCACGCGGCCCGCCGGGCCGAACACGGCGCCCAGGAGCTGGATGATCGCCGTGAAGCAGGCGGTGGCCAGGATCAGGAAGCCGATGACCAGCGCCGGGCGCTCCATCTCCAGGCCGAGGGCCCAGTGCAGCACCGCCATCAGGGCCAGCACCTGCACGATGCCGATGGCGAAGGCGGGGAGCCAACCGCCGAGGGCGATCCGGCGGCCCGGGGCGCCCGCGGCCAGCGCGCGCTTGCCCAGCGGCTGGAGCAGCATGAAGGCGACCATCGCGCCGACCCACAGGGACAGCGGGATGAAGTACGGGGCCAGACCGGTGCCGTAGTTGGGCGCCTTGTGCAGGGACTGGGAGGCCAGCTCGACCGGGTTGGCCATGACCTCGGTCCGGGCGTCGCGGTCCTTCTTGTCGAGGTCGGGGATCTTGTCGACGCCGCCGCTCAGGCTGGTGGCGAGCTGGTTGGTGCCGTCCTTGAGCTTGTAGAGGCCGCCGTCGAGGTTGAGGACGCCTTCCTTGGCGCTGCCGATGCCGGTGTGGACTTCGTTGGCACCGTTGGCGACCTTTCCGGCACCGGATGCCAGGTCACCGGCGCCACCGGCGATCTTGCCCGCTCCGTCGGCGATCTTTCCTACGCCGCCGGCGACCTTACCCGTGCCATCGGCCACCTGGCCGGCACCACCGGCGAGCGTGTCGATGCCCTGGGCGAACTGAGCCGCTCCCTTGGATATCTGCTGCGCGCCGTTGTTGAGTTCATTGATCTTGCGGACGGCGTTGTCCGCATCGCTTGCAATGGTCGGCGCACGCTCGGCGACCAGCGTGGCGTCCTTCTGGAGGTCGCGCAGCTTGCCCTGAAGCGCGGTGATGTCCCCCGTGTTGGCGGCGACGATGTCGTTCGTCTTCTTGGCCACGTCGGCGACGGTCTCGGCGGCGTCGACAGCCTTCTTTAGCGTCGGGCAGTTCGCCGCTGCCGCATCGCCGCATTGCTGCTGATACGCGCTCTTCAGCTCGTCGGCGGAACGACGGGCCTCCTGCGCCACCTGGCCGGCGTCCTTGGGAAGTTCGCCCAGGATCGCGGCGAACGCCTGCGCGCCGTCTGCGACAACCTTCGCCTGGTCGCCGATCTCCTTGCTGTGCTTCTTGAGGAAAGGCAGCGCTTTGTCACCGATGTCGTTGACCTGCTCGGCGAGCTGCTGGGTTCCAGCTGCGATCTTGTCGGTGCCCTCGCTGATCTGCCGTGCCTTGCTGGCGGCTACGGAGGCGCCATTGCTGACGTCCCCTGCCCCCTTGTTGACCTTGTCGGCTCCGTTGCTCAGGTCACCTGCGCCCTTGCTGAGTTCTCCAGCTTTTTCGCTCAGCTTCCCAGCGCCGTTGCTGACATCCCCGGCCCCCTTGCTGACCTTCCCGGAGCCCTCGTCCAGCTTGCCGAGCCCGTCGACGAGCTTTTCCGAGCCGTCCTTGGCCTTGCCGACGCCGTTGTCGATCTCCCCGGCCCCGTCCGCCGCCTTCTTCGTCTGGTCGTGCAGGTTGGAGAAGGAGACGAAGATCTTGTCGTAGAAGCGGCGGGACGCCTTCGTGGAGGTCTTGGAGCGGATCTCCGCGAACACCGTCTTGGAGATCGAGCCGACGATGTAGCTGTTGGCGTCGTTCGTGCGGACCTTGAGGGCGCCGGTTTCCGGGTTGTCGCCGGAGCTGGAGGTGACGCGCTTGCTGAAGTCCGCGGGGGCGGTCAGGGTCAGGTAGTACTTGCCGTCCTCCAGGCCGTCGGCGGCCTCCTTGGCGTCGACTTCCTGCCAGTCGAAGGTCTTGCTGTCCTGGAGGTTCTTGACCAGGTCGTCGCCGACCGTGATCTTTTCGCCCCCGACCTCGGCGCCCTTGTCCTCGTTGACCAGCGCGACCGGGATGCGGTCCAGCTTGGAGTACGGGTCCCAGAACGAGCAGAGGTACAGCGCGCCGTACAGCAGGGGTATCAGCATCAGGGCGACGAGGCCCAGCCGGGGCAGTTTGCCCCTGCCGAAGCGCTTGAGCTCAAGCGCGGCGAGCTTGGGCGAACGCATGGATGGTGTCCTTCTCGTGAGTGGCCGGGGGAAAGAGGGGGTGCCGGGTCACCGGGCGGAGGCGTCGGCGTGCTCGGGGGCGCCGACACCCGCGCCGGACGCGGCGAAGTGCGGGGCCGGAACCTTGTGAAGGTCCACCGGACGCTCGTCCGGCCCCGTGGTCACCCGCAGGGCGTCGGCGGGTGCGGACGAGGCGACGGCCACCACGGTCGTGCCGTTCAGGGCGATGTCGCGCAGGAGCTGCCACACCTCGGTGCGCTCGCTCTCGGAAAGCTTGAGGTCCAGGTCGTCGACGGCCACCAGGCGCGGGCCGTGCATGACGGCGAGGGCGAGGGAGAGGCGCAGGGCCTCCAGCCGTTCCAGGTCCCGGACGGTCGTCCGCAGGCCCTTGGGGAGGGTGGCCGGGTCGAGTCCGACGGCCTGGAGCGCGGCGTCCGTGCGGGCGCGCACGGCGTCCTTGTGGCGGCGGCTCCAGGGGAGGGCGGTGCCCAGGGAGGCGGTCAGGCGGCTGTTCAGCAGCGCCTGTTCCTTGAGGTGTTCGCCGACGGTCAGCGCCGGTTCGAGCTCGGCGACGCCGGGGACGTGGGCGATGGCGGTGAGGCTGCGCACCGTCCCCATGCGCTTGGGGAGTGGGAAGCCGGCGACCGTGGCGTGTCCCTCGGTGAGCTTCATGCGCCCGGTCAGTGCCAGCAGGAGGCAGGTGCGGCCGGAACCGGAGGGGCCCTCGATGGCGATCAGCGAACCCGGTTCGGCCGCGATGTGCACGTCCTTGAACGCCCAGCCGCGCGGGCCCTTGACTCCGATTCCCCTGGCGTTGACCGCCGCCGCCTGGCGGGTGGTGTCCACGACCCCTCCTTTTGATCTGACTAGTCAGTCTAAAAGTGTGCCGCATGGGATTCCGGAACACCGAATCGGGGTGGGGGTTTCGGGCAGGGGGCGGCCGGGTTCGTCGCGCGGGTGTGTGCGCTGGCGGGGGGAGAGGGCAAGGCGCCACTTTGGCGCCAGCGGGCGAGACCGGCGGGCGACGGCTCCAAGAAGTTGGCTGGTTCGGATCGGTCGAGGTGCGGAAGTGAATGGCCGATCTCGGCCAAAAGTGACCAATCCGTCGCAGTGATGAGGCGCGCGTGATCGTTTGTGCCCCATAGTGTCCTTCCTTGCGTGTTCATGACGCGGTGATGCACGGCCATGCCGTTGTGATGAACGGCCATGTCGCGCCATGACACGTCATGGCATGGCCATGGCGCGGTGACGAACGGGTTACCGGGCACGGTGAGGATTTGCACGGGGATGGCGGCCCGCAGGGGTGAGGGAGCGCGCCGCCGGCCCGGGGGAGGGAAGGACGACGGTGCGTACGGGCGCGAAGGTCGTGGTGGGGGCGGTGGCCGCCGCCGTGGTGGGGGTCGCCGGAGTCGGCGGCTACAACATCTTCGAGGCGCTGGCCGACGGCAACACCGGCAGCGGGAACGTGAACGGCCCGGAACCCGTCAGAACCGGCCCACCGACCGCCGAAGAGATACGCACGACCACGCGGGACTTCCTCGCCGCCTGGGCGAAGGGCGACGCGTCGGGCGCCGCCGCGCTCACGGACAACGCGGAAGGCGCAACGCAGGCCCTGACCACCTTCCGGGAAGAGGCGCGCGTCGCCCGCTTGAGGCTGACGCCGGGCAAGCCGACCGGGAACCGCGTCCCCTTCCACGTCACCGCGGAGTTCGAGATGGAGGTGGAGAAGGACGGGGGCGGCGTCTCCGTGCGGCACTCCACCTGGTCGTACGATTCCTCGCTGGCCGTCGTCCGCGGCCGGACGACAGGTAACGCGCTGGTCGACTGGCAGGCCGCGATCCTGCACCCCAAGCTCCGGCGCGGCGAGAACCTGCGGACCGGCGCGGGGGGCGCGCCGCCGATACGCGCGGTCGATCGCGACGGCGCGCCCCTGGACGCCGGCGCGTATCCGTCGCTGAGCGCCGTCCTGCCCGCCCTGCGCGAGAAGTACGGGGAGAAGGCGGGCGGCGTGGCGGGCGTGGAGGTGCGGATCACCGACGAGAACGGCCTGCCGGGGGAGACGCTGCACACCGTCGCCGAGGGCCGGAAGGCCGTTCTGCGCACGACGCTGGACGCGCGGGTGCAGCGGGCCGCCGAGGCGGCGGTCAAGGACTACCCGGAGGCGTCGGTGGTCGCCGTCAAACCGACGACCGGGGAGATCCTGGCGGTGGCCAACCATAGGGCGGACGGTTTCAACGCCGCCTTCGAGGGTCGGATGGCGCCCGGCTCGACCATGAAGGTCGTCAGTGCCGCGCTCCTGATGGAGAAGGGGTTGGTCTCGGCGGGCAAGGTGGTGGAGTGCCCGAAGTTCGTCACTGGGGGCGGGCGGCGGTTCCACAACCTGGATTACCTCAGCATTCGGGGCGGCACCTTCGCGGAGAGCTTCGCCCGTTCTTGCAACACCGCCTTCATCGGGTTCGCGGACGGGCTCACGGGTGAGGACCTGGCCGAGGAGGCGAACGAGGTGTTCGGGCTCGGCCGCGACTGGCAGGCCGGGGTGCCGACCTTCGACGGCAGCGTGCCGCCGAGCGAGGGCGCCGACACCCCCGCGGCCCTGATCGGCCAGGGCCGCATCGAGGTCAACCCGCTGAACATGGCGTCGGTGGCGGCCACGGCCAAGGCGGGGTACTTCGTCCAGCCCAGGCTGGTGCCCGCCGGCCTGGACGACCGGCCCCGCATCCAGGCGGAACGGGCGCTGTCGCCGTCGGTCGCCCGGCAACTGCGGGCGATGATGCGGCGGACGGCGGTGAGCGGCACCGCCCGGCACGTGATGGCCGGGCTCCCCGGCAACATCGGGGCGAAGACCGGGTCCGCGGAGGCCGATGGCCAGGGCGACGCCAACAGTTGGTTCCTCGGTTACCGGAACGACGCCGCCGCGGCGGCCGTCGTGCAGCAGGGTGGACACGGCGGGGACGCGGCCGGGCCCATCGTGCGGCGGGTACTGGGAGCGAGCCGCTGAGAGAGCGGGGGCGGGACGGTCGCGGGGGCGGACCGGTGGGGCGTGGCCCCTTGTAGGGGAGGCGTGCGGGTGCGGCGTATGGCGTGCCGTGCGGGTGAGTCCTGAGGGCGCGCCGAGACGGTGCCGCCCCGCTGGGTACCGCGTGGGTCCGGGCGCGCCCCACCGCCGTACTCCGGGCGCCCCGCCGCCGTAGAGAGACCGGGAGGAAGACCGTGGTGGACGCAGTGCACGCAGTGGACGGGCCGGAGGAGTCCGGGGGCGGGCGGAATGAGACCGGGCGGAATGGGGCCGGGGGGAATGAGGCTGCGGGGAGTCGGGCCGGGTGGAATGAGGCTGCGGGGAGTCGGGCCGGGTGGAATGAGGCCGCGGAGAGTGGGGCCGGGCGGAGTGGGATCGCGCGTGACAGGGGCGATGGTCCGGTGCCGGTGCCGGTTGCCGGGCCGTTCGCAGCCGGGCCGTTCGCCGGGCCGTCCGCCCGGCCGTTCGCAGTCGGGCCGTCTGCCGGGCCGTCCGCAGCCGGGAAGGTGAAGCCCGGGCGGAGGCGCCGGACCGCCGGGGTCGCCGCCGCCGTCGCCGGGATGCTGACGGTGACGGCGCTGAGCGCGGGACCGGTCGCGGCGGCGCCGGGCGCGGGCGCGCGAACCGGCGCGTACGAGGTGACGAGCGCGGTTGCGCACGAGGTGGTGAGCGAGGCCGTGCACGCCGGAGCGGGGCACGCCTGCTCCCCCTCCCTCTCCATCCGTGGTTACTCCGACCACCTCGACAAGGCCACCTTCCAGAACACCTACGTCGGCAACCTCTCCGCCCTCGCGGTCGACACCGACGGTACCCTGGCCGCCCTCTCGGACCGCTCGAAGCTGTTCTCCCTGGACCAGGCGAGCCGTCGGCCCGTACGGGTGAGGTCGCTCGCCGACGAGAAGGGCGGCGAACTGGACGCCGAGGGGCTGGTGGTCGAGCGTTCCGGCCGGTACCTCGTCACCTCGGAGACCGAACCCTCCGTACGGCGCTACGAGAGGGACGGCCGGCTGCTCGGCCGACTGCCCGTCCCCGACATGCTGCGGGTGGCCCCGGCGGGCCGGGCGCGGGACAACCAGACCTTCGAGGGGCTGACCCGGCGCGGCCGGACCGTGATCGCCTCCATGGAGGGCGCGCTGACGGGGGACGGGGCCGACGGCGCGGGGCGTCCGCTCGTACGGTTCCAGACCTGGCAGCAGCGGACAGGGCACGGGGGCCACGGCGTTCACCGGGTCGGGGGCGGGGCCCGTGCCCATGGACACGGCCTCGGCGGACGGGCCGGGGGGCGCGCCACGCCGACCGCCGGTGATCACGACCGGGTGGCCGACCGCGACCGGGAGGCTGCGGGCTACCGCCTGGGCGCCCAGTACGCCTACCCCGTCGACAAGGGCCTCGGCGTCGTCGAGCTCGCCGCTGTGCCGGACGGGTGGCTGCTCGTCCTGGAACGCGGCTTCACGGCGGGGGTCGGCAACACGGTGCGGCTCTACCTGGCCGACACCCGCCGCGCGAGCGACGTCAGCGGTGTCGAGCGGCTGCCGGGCGCGGTGGGCGCGGCGAGCGCGTCCGACCGGAAAGGCCGAGAAGGTCGGGAAGCCCGGGAAGGTCGGGAAGGCCGGGATCGCGTCCGGCCGGTGACCAAGCGGCTGCTCGGCGACCTCGGCCGGTGCCCGTCCCTGGGCGCCCCCGCCAAGCAGCCGCAGACCAACCCGCTGCTCGACAACATCGAGGGGATGACCGTGCTCGGCCGCGCGCCCGGCGGACGGCTGCGCCTCCTGCTCGTCAGCGACGACAACGAGCGGGCGACACAGATCACCCGGCTCTACGAGATGACCGTGCGCGTCGGCCGATGAGGCGCAGGCGCACGCGCTGGTAGCGGGGCATCAGCACGTAGACCACCGTCAGCACCACCAGCACGGTCAGGATCAGCGTCTGGACGACCGAGGGCAGGCCGCCGATCCAGCGGTGCAGCAGGAGTTGCAGCACGGTGAGCGTCGGGAAGACGGCGAGCCAGATCATCAGCGCCATGTGGTGCTTGGGCGGTGGGGTAGGCGCGGACGCGGGGGCGGGGGCGGACACGGTGTTCCTCCTGTCGTGGTGGGCGGGGCCCGGGCGGCGGCCGGGATGCTGCCTTCGGGACGGCTGACCCGAGACGGCTGTCGGCTGTCCCGGGGCGGCTGATCCAGGGCTGTGGAGCCCCAGGCCTGGGGAGCCGGGGCTGTGCTGTGGGTCCGTAAGGCCGCGGGGCTGGGGATGTGGCCGGACGGGAATGGGCGTTCCGGCCCCCGGGCCTCCGTGGCCGTCGCCCGTCGGGGAGCAATGGGCCGGGCCACGTCCGGAGTCGTGGGGGCGGGTCTTGGGCCGGGTCGCGGTCCGTCCCCCTGCCCGGTTGCGCACTCCGGCGTACGGACGAAGCGCACGCCGGTGCACACGCCCGCGGGCATGGGTGTGCGCCCGCGGCCGTGCGGTTCCGCGGGCCACACAAACTCCAAACGTTTGGTTGGAAGCTAACACGGGGCCCACCGATTCCCAAACGACTGGTTGGAGATGGCGTAGGCTGCGCCCATGGCCTGGGACACCGCACGCACCCGACAAGCGCTCCTCGACGCCGCCGTGCACGAATTCGCCGACCGCGGCTTCGACGGCGCCCGCATCGACGCCATCGCGACCCGGGCCGGGGTGAACAAAGAGCGCATCTACCAGTACTTCGGCAACAAGCAGCAGCTCTTCGGGCACGTCCTGGAGACCGAGCTGGAACGAATCTCCACCACCATCCCCGTCACCGTCGAGCAGGCCGCCGACCTCGGCGACTACGCCGCACGGCTGTACGACTACCACCGCGCCCGCCCCCAGTTCATCCGCCTGCTCCACTGGGAGGGTCTGCGGAACGGCAACGAACCGGCGCTCAAGGAGGCCGAGCGCACCGCCACGTACAGCTCCCGCGTCCGGGCACTCGCCGAGGCCCAGGCGAACGGCACCCTCGACCCGGGCCTCGAACCCGACACCCTCTTCTACGCGGTCCTCGCCCTGGCGTCGTGGTGGTTCAGCGTTCCCCAGGCCGTACGCATGATCTACGGCGGCGCGCCCGGGCCCGAGGCGGAACGGGCGGGGCTGGTCCGCCTGGTCCGGAGGCTGGCGGGCCAGGAGGGGCGAGAGGGACGAGAGGGGTAGCCGGGGACCGAGGCGGAGCCCGTCCGAGGGGCCTCGGCGGGCCCGCGCCCGTCCCGTCACCGCCCATTCACCGCGAACCGGTCCGGCGGTAGCCCCCGGCCCCGCCGCGCGCCAGGGTCCGGCGGCAGCCGCCCGGCCCCGCCGCGCGCCCGCAGCCGTGTGGCCGTGCGGCCTTGCGTCCACAGCCCCGCAACACCGGGGCCCCTCGCACCCACACCGGGCGCCCCCCCCACGCGCCCCCTGCGCCTCCCCCCACCCCACTCCTTTTGTTGCGATGGGATGAAAATCGCACGCCAGGGCGTTGGAGCCTCCGGAGAAGCGGCCGATACGGAGCCGTGGTGGACGCGGGAGGCGACGGGTGGCGGGCACGGACACGGCACGGCAAGGCTGGGCGCGAAGGCTGACCCGGCACTGCCTACAGCACCGGAAGGACGTGGTGCTGGCGCTCGGCTCGTCACTGGCGGGCATGGCCGTCATGGCGCTCGTCCCGCTCGTCCCGAAGTTGATCATCGACGACGTCATCGTCGCCCACGAGCGGTCGCTCGCCCCCTGGGCGACGCTGCTGATCGTCTCGGCGCTCGTCGTCTACGCGCTGACCTACATACGCCGCTACTACGGCGGCAAACTCGCCCTGGACGTGCAGCACGACCTGCGCGTCCGCATGTTCCGTTCGATAGCCCGGATGGACGGGCGCCGGCAGGACGAGCTGAGTACAGGGCAGGTGGTCGGCCGGGCCACCAGTGACCTGCAACTGGTCCAAGGGCTGCTGTTCATGCTCCCGATGATGATCGGGAACGTTCTGCTCTTCGTCATCTCGCTGGTCGTGATGGCGGTGCTGTCGCCGCTGCTCACCCTGATCGCGCTGGCCGTGGCGCCCGCCCTGTGGTTCATCGCCAAGCGGAGCCGGACCCGCCTCTTCCCCGCCACCTGGTACGCCCAGCAGCAGGCCGCGGCAGTGGCGGGCGTCGTGGACGGCGCCGTGTCCGGCGTCCGCGTCGTCAAGGGGTTCGGGCAGGAGGAGCAGGAGACCGGCAAGCTGCGCGAGGTGAGCCGCCGGCTGTTCGCCGGGCGGCTGCGCACCGTACGGCTGAACTCCCGCTACACCCCCGCGCTCCAGGCGGTGCCCGCGCTCGGACAGGTCGCGATGCTCGCGCTGGGCGGCTGGATGGCGACTCGGGGCCAGATCACGCTGGGCACGTTCGTCGCCTTCTCCACCTACCTGGCGCAGCTCGTCGGGCCGGTGCGGATGCTGGCGATGATGCTGACCGTCGGGCAGCAGGCGCGCGCGGGCGTCGAGCGGGTCTACGAGCTGATCGACACCGAGCCGGTGATCGAGGAGCGCCCGGACGCCCACGAACTCCTTCCCGCCGAGCTGCACCGGCCCTCGAACCGGTCCGGAACAGAGGGGCGGACGAAGGACGATGCCTCTTCGGCTGACGTCCTTTCGGCCGATGGCTCCGAGGCCCCTTCGGCCGACATCCCTTCGGCCGAGGCCCCTCCGGCCGACGTCCCCGCCATCGAATTCGACCGCGTCACCTTCGGCTACACCGAGGGCCACCCCGTCCTCAAGGACTTCTCGCTGCGCGTCGAGCCGGGGGAGACGGTCGCCGTCGTCGGCACGTCCGGCAGCGGCAAGTCCACCGTCTCGCTGCTGCTGCCGCGCTTCTACGACCCGTCCGAGGGACGCGTCCTGGTCGGCGGCCACGACCTGCGCGAGCTGACGCTCGACTCGCTGCGCGCCGCCATCGGCCTCGTACCGGAAAGCAGCTTCCTCTTCTCCGACTCCGTACGGGACAACATCACCTACGGGAATCCGGACGCCACCGACGAACAGGTCCGCGCCGCCGCCCGCGCCGCGCAGGCCGACGACTTCATACGCGCCCTGCCCCAGGGGTACGACACCAAGGTCGGCGAGCAGGGCCTGACGCTCTCCGGCGGGCAGCGGCAGCGCGTCGCGCTGGCGCGCGCCATCCTCACCGACCCCGCGTTGCTGGTCCTGGACGACGCCACCTCCGCCGTGGACGCCCGGGTGGAGCACGAGATCCACGAGGCGCTGCGCGGGGTGATGTCCGGCCGGACGACGCTCCTCATAGCCCACCGCGCCTCCACTCTGGCGCTCGCCGACCGCGTCGCCGTTCTGGATGGCGGCCGGCTGGTGGACGTCGGGACGCGGGAGGAACTGGAGGAGCGCTGCGAGCTGTACCGGCGGCTGCTCAACGATCCGGACGAGCTCGGCAGCGTCGAACGCGATCCTGCGGGCGCCCTGGCACGCACCCTGCCCGGTACGTCGGGCAAGGCCGCCAAGCCCGGTACGGCGGGCAAGACCGGCAAGCCCGGCACGTCAGCCAAGGCCACCGACTCCGCTCACTCCGCCACGCTCGGTTCCGCCACGATCGGCGCCTTCAGCGGCGAGGCCGCCGCGACCGGCCTGCTGCTCCCCGGGACGGAGGCCGAGCCCGAGGTCGAGGCCGGGGCCGAGACCGACCGTCCGGACGCCACGGACACCGGCCACCAGGCCCTCACCACGTCCCACGGCATCACCCCCGCCCTATGGCCCCGCACCACCGAGACCGACGGTCAGGACGCCCCCGCCAAGGCCACCTCCACCGCGTCCAAGGCCGCCCAGCCCGCCGCCACCGGCCCCGGCCACGGCATGGCCGGCATGGCGTCCGGGCTCCCCGCCACGCCCGAACTGCTGGCCCAGGTCGCCGCGCTGCCGCCCGCCACGGACACCCCGGACATCGACGAGGAGCAGGCCGCCCGCCCGGAGGAGTCCTACGGCCTGCGGCGGCTGCTGCGCGGCTTCGGCGGCCCGCTGCTGATCGCCCTGGCGCTGGTCGCCGTGGACGCGGTCGCCGGTCTGCTGGTGCCCGTCCTCATCCGGCAGGGCATCGACGAGGGCGTGCGGCGTGCCGCGCTCTCCGGCGTGTGGACGGCCGCCGTCCTCGCGCTGGTCGTGGTGCTGGCCCAGTGGGTGGCGCAGGTCGGTTCGAACCGCGTGACGGGCCGTACGGGCGAACGCGTCCTGTACTCCCTGCGCGTCAAGATCTTCGCGCAGCTCCAGCGCCTCGGCCTGGACTACTACGAGCGCGAGCTGACCGGCAAGATCATGACGCGGATGACCACGGACGTGGACGCGCTGTCCACCTTCCTCCAGACCGGCCTGGTCACCGCCGTCGTCTCCGTCCTCACCTTCTTCGGCATCCTGGTCGCCCTCTTCGTCATCGACGTCGAACTCGCCCTCGTCGTCTTCGCCACCCTCCCGCCGCTGGTCATCGGCACGTACGTGTTCCGCAAGAAGAGCGTGAAGGCGTACGAACTGGCGCGTGAGCGCATCAGCGGCGTCAACGGCGACCTTCAGGAGAACGTGGCCGGGCTGCGCATCGTGCAGGCGTTCCGCCGCCAAGCCGACGGGGCGCGCCGGTTCACCGAGCGGAGCGACGGCTACCGGCAGGCCCGGATCCGGGGCCAGTTCCTGATATCCGTCTATTTCCCCTTCGTCCAGCTCCTGTCCTCCGTGGCGGCGGCGCTGGTGCTGATCGTGGGCGCGGGACGGGTCGGCGCGGGGACGCTGACGGCGGGCGCGCTGGTCGCGTACCTGCTGTACATCGACCTGTTCTTCGCCCCGGTCCAGCAGCTCTCCCAGGTCTTCGACGGTTACCAGCAGGCCGCCGTCTCCCTCGGCCGCATCCAGGAACTGCTGCGCGAGCCGACCACCACGCCGCGCGCCGACCGGCCGCGCGAGGTCCGCGAACTGAAGGGCGAGATCCGCTTCGACGGCGTCCACTTCCGTTACGGGGACGACGAGGAGGCGCTGACCGGCATCGACCTGACCATTCCGGCGGGCCAGACCGTGGCGTTCGTCGGCCAGACCGGCGCGGGCAAGTCCACGCTGGTCAAGCTGGTCGCGCGGTTCTACGACCCGAGCGCGGGCGCGGTCCGCGTGGACGGCGTGGACCTGCGCGAACTCGACCTGACGGGCTACCGCCACCGGCTGGGCGTCGTCCCGCAGGAGTCGTACCTGTTCGCCGGGACGGTGCGGGACGCCATCGCGTACGGCCGTCCGGACGCCACCGACGCCGAGGTGGAGGCCGCCGCCCGGGCCGTCGGCGCGCACGAGATGATCGCGACGCTGGACGGCGGCTACCTCCACGAGGTCGCCGAGCGCGGACGCAACCTCTCCGCCGGACAGCGCCAGCTCCTGGCCCTGGCGCGCGCCGAACTCGTCGACCCGGACGTGCTGCTGCTCGACGAGGCCACGGCCGCCCTGGACCTGGCCACCGAGGCCGTCGTCAACCACGCCACGGACCGGCTGGCGGGACGCCGTACGACGCTGGTCGTCGCGCACCGCCTGACGACGGCGGCGCGCGCGGACCGGGTGATCGTGATGGACCACGGCCGGGTCGTCGAGGACGGCACGCACGCCCAGCTCCTGGCCCGGGACGGGCGGTATGCCGGGCTGTGGCGCGCGTTCACGGGGGAGGACGAGCCCCTGGCGGCGTGAGGCCGCTCAGGGAGGGCGAGCCGGTGGCGACGTGATGCCGTTCAGGGAGGGCGAGTCGGTGGCGGCGTGAGGCGGTGGCGGCGTGAGGCGGTGGGCTGAGGCCACCCCGAGCGCGCGCCGCCCGAGCGCACCGCGTGCACGCCGCCCGAGCACGCCGAGTGCGCGCCCGGCGCGGGAGCCCGGAAAAGCGGG